>JAEYTN010000467.1 GCA_023433985.1 Pseudomonadota bacterium
ATGCGAGCTACATCCAGGACTGGCTGACCCTGCCGGTCGATGCCGATGGCAACAAGCAGGCCGAATGGCGGACCGATCCGGCGCGCGCCGGCGAATCTGCGGTGCTGGCCGATATCGGCGTCCACGCCTTCAACCTCGCCTCCTTCGTTTCCGGCCGGCAGGCCGAGGAGGTCGCGGCCGATCTCTTCACCGCCGTACCCGGCCGCCGCCTCGACGACAACGCGAACGTCCTCGTCCGCTGGAGCGGCGGGCCCCGCGGCACCATCATCGCCAGCCAGACCTCGCCCGGCCACTACAACGACCTGTCCGTGCGCGTGTATGGCGACAAGGCGGGGCTCGAGTGGTCCGGCACGCGCCCGGAGGAGCTGCGCTTCGCCCGCTATGGCGAGGAGGCCAGCACGATCATCCGCGGCGGCCACGGCGCCGGAGCGGAAAGCCGCCGCATCTCGCGCATGCCCGCGGCGCACCCCGAGGGCTACATCGAAGCCTTCGCCAACTTCTACCGCGATGCCGCCGCCATCATCCGCGCCCACCGCTCAGGCGCCGCGCCAGATCCCGCGATCGCCAGCCTCGTGCCGGATGTTCGCGATGGCGCCCGCGGCGTCAGCTTCGTCCGCGCCGCCGTGCGCTCCGCCGCCGCCTCGGGCGCCTGGACGCGGGTGCCGTAGCCGCTAGCGCGCCGGCAGGTGCGGCAGCAGCCTGGCCGGGGTAATGGGGAAGTCGCGGATGCGGATGCCGGTGGCATTGTAGACGGCGTTGGCCACAGATCCCCCGGTGCCGCCCGACCCCAATTCGCCAATACCCTTCACGCCCAGGTAGTTGGCGCGCTCGTCGAAGTCATCGAGCATGAGGGCGTCGATCGCTGGAACGTCGGCATGGGTGGGAATGAGGTACTCGGCGAAATCGCCGTTCACCCAGCTCCCGAGCCGCGGATCGACCGCGGCATTCTCGTGCAGCGCCGCACCGACGCCCCAGATCATCCCGCCGATCAACTGCGAGCGCGCCGTCTTGCGGTTGAGGATGCGGCCGGCAGCGAACACCCCCAGCATCCGGCGCAGGCGGACCTCGCCCGTGTCCATGTCCACTCCCACCTCGGCGAACGACGCGCCGTAGGTGTACTGCGCGAACTGCTTGTAGTTGGGGTCCTCCGAGCTCGGCAACTGCCGTCCGATCGCCTCCAGCCCCTCCGGGAAATGCCGGCGCACCTCGGCAAAGATGTCGTTGTAGGCACGCCCCGATACCGAGGCGATCCGCTCGAGCAGCGTCGTGCAGGCCCGATCCACCGACACCGTAGTGTTGGCCGCGCCCCACGATCCGCCGGCGCCGTGTCCTTTGGGGTGGTCGGAGTTCGCAAGTTCCACCCGCACCTGGCTCATCGGCACGCCCAGCGCCTCCGCAACCACCTGGGCGACAATGGTGTACGTCCCCGTGCCGATATCGGTCATGTCGGTCCGCACGATCACCCAGCCGTCCGGGTCGATACGCACCAGCGCCTCGGCCGAGGTCTGGAAGTGCCCTCGCATCGATGAGGCGACGCCGTAGCCGATCAGCCACCGTCCCTCGCGCCGGCTCGCGGGCACGCGTGGCCGGTCGTTCCAGCCGAAGCGCTCGGCGCCCTCGCGCAGGCAGTCGACCAGCCGGCGGCCGCTCAGCGGCAGATTCTTGTGGGGGTCGACATCGGTATCGTTGCGGATGCGCAATTCCACCGGGTCGATGTCCAGCTTCTCGGCCAGTTCGTCCATCGCCGATTCCAGCACCATCAGCCCGGGCAGCTCGCCCGGCCCGCGCACCGGCTCAGCCGCCCGGATGTCGAGCTCTTGGTGCGCCTGCCGCGTCAGCAGGTTCGGCGTTCGGTAGAGGGCGCGCCCCACGGTGGACACGCCCTCGTTCCACGCCTCGCTGGGCGAGGTCTGGATCACGGCGTCATGCCCCAGCGCCGTCAGCCGCCCATCGAACGAGGCAGCGAGCCGCACGCGGCTGACCGAGGCCGGGCGATGGCCAACCAGCGTGAATATCTGCCGGCGGGTCAGTGCCAGCTTCACCGGCCGTCCCAGGTGCATCGTCGCAAGCGATGCCAGCACCGCTTCGGCATGCAGCACGATCTTCGAGCCGAAGCCGCCGCCGACAAAGGCGCTGTCGATGGTGATCTTGCTGCGATCGAGCTTCAGCGTTGCCGCAAGGCCGACGATCAGTTGGTTCAGCATCTGCGCAGTCAGGTAGATGGTCAGGTGCCCGTCGCGCCAGTCGGCGATACAGGCATTGGGCTCCATCGGCTGGCTGAAGTGGTAGGGCGTCAGGTAAAGCTCATCGACCACCGCCGCAGCGCCGACCAGCCCGGCCTCTAGGTCGCCGATCCGGCTTTCGCTGTGCCAGCGCGTGGCCTCGGTGGGCGGCGAGAGTTCGTAGCGTCCCGCCTCGGCCTCATACTCCACGTCGATCAGGCCCGCTGCCTCGCGCGCCGTCTCGAAGCTGTCGGCGACCACGAACGCGACCGGCATGCCGTAGAAGTGCACGCGATCAGAGACGAGTTCCGGCCGGGCGCGGTGATCCATATCGCCTTCCGGCCCCTCCGGCGGCCCCTGCTCCGGCGCATTGTGATGGGTCCAGACCAGATGCACGCCGGCCACGCGCTCCGCCGCCGACGTGTCGATCTTGGCGATGCGGCCGCGCGCGATCGCGGCGCCCAGGATGTAGCCGTAGAGCGCGCCAGCCGGTTCGGCGCGTTCGTAGGAGTATTTCGCCCGACCCGTGACCTTGACCGGCCCGTCGGTACGGCTGATGCCTTCGCCGATCATGGCACCTGCTCCAGCGCCGCGGCCAGCATCCGTCGGGCCAACGGCAGCTTGTAGGCGCTATCGGCGGTCGGCCGCGCCCCGGCAAGCACGATGTCGGCGATCTCGTCGGCCTCGTGCGGGCCCCGCTCGGCGACCTCGATGCGCCACGGCTTCAGCGCCAGGCCACCGAAGGCCAACCGCTCCACCACAGTGCGACCGCCCTCGATCCTCGTAACCAGCGCGAGGCTCACATTGGTGAAGGCATAGGACGCGCGGTCGCGGACCTTGCGGTAAACCTGCGTCCCGCCTACCGGCGGCGGCAGCACCACGGCGGTGATGAGTTCGCCGGGCTGGAGCGCCGTCTCGACATGCGGGCTGTCGCCGGGCAGGCGGTGAAACTCGGCGATGAGGATGCTCCGGGTCGCGCCGCCCTGCCCCGCCACCTCCACCACCGCGTCCAGCGCCCGCAACGCCACGCACATGTCGGAGGGGTGGGTGGCGATGCAGGCCTCGCTTACCCCGAGCACCGCGTGATTGTGGCTTAAGCCGCCGATCGCCGCGCAGCCCGAGCCCGGCCGGCGCTTATTGCAGGGCATGTCGGTGTTGTAGAAATACGGGCAGCGGGTGCGCTGCATCAGGTTGCCGGCCGTCGTGGCCTTGTTGCGCAACTGCCCCGAAGCACCGGCAACGATGGCGCGCGCCAGCACCGGATAGTACCGCCGCACCCGTGCATCCGCAGCCAAGTCGGTGTTGCGGACCATCGCGCCGACGCGGAGCCCCCCTTCCGGCGTGCCCTCGATCCGATCGAGCCCGAGCCGGTTGACGTCGACCAGGTGGCGCGGCGCCTCAATCCCCAGCTTCATCAGGTCGAGGAGGTTGGTGCCGCCGGCGATGAACCGGGCGCCCGGCCGCGCCGCCGCCTCGATTGCCTCCGCGGGGCTCGACACGCGCTCATAGGAAAACGGCCTCATGCATCCCCCGCGGCGTAGTCCCGGATCGCGGCGACGATGTTCGGATAGGCGGCGCAGCGGCAGAGGTTGCCACTCATCCGCTCGCGGATTTCCTCATCGCTCAGCGGCACGCTTTCCCCCAGCGATCCGGTCACCTGCGAGGGCACGCCCGCCCTGATCTCTTCAAGCACCGCGAGCGACGAGAGGATCTGCCCGGGCGTACAATAGCCGCACTGGAAGCCGTCATGCTCGATAAAGGCCTGCTGCATCGGGTGCAGCCGCTCCGGCGTCCCCAGCCCTTCGATGGTGGTGATCGCGTCGCCCTCGTGCATCACCGCGAGCGTCAGGCAGCTGTTGATCCGCCGCCCGTTCACCAGCACCGTGCAGGCGCCGCACTGGCCCTGGTCGCACCCGGTCTTCGTCCCGGTCAGCCCCATGTGCTCGCGCAGGGCCGAGGCCAGGGTGACGCGCGGGTCGAGCCGCAGCGACTTCGCCTCCCCGTTCACCGTGAAGTCCACCGCGACCATCTGGTCGGCGGCGCCGTCTGCGTCTGTCATGGCTCCCCCCTGCCACTGCGGCCCTTGCGGACGCTACGACAGTTCCATCCATGAATCCATCGGCCACGGCCAGTTGCGGAAACCGCCGTGGATGAATGTGCGCAAGTTCGATCTGCCTTCCTCGACTTCGACCAGAGTCAGCGGAACCATCACCGCGGGCGATCGCAGCGATCACCGCTATGTGTTGGCTTTCGCGAGCCGATGACGCTAGACGGGGCGCCTCGCCCCCAGGGACTCAAGCCTTGACCGAACTGCTGCTTCTGGTTGCCGGCCTCGTCGCCGGCGCGCTCAACACGCTTGCCGGCGGTGGTTCGTTCGTCGTGTTACCGGCGCTGCTCGCCGCCGGCGTGCCGC
>JAEYTN010000508.1 GCA_023433985.1 Pseudomonadota bacterium
GGGTAGGTGCGATGCGTATCGAGGTGCCGTCCAGCGTCACCGGGATGACCTTCCCGGCGCCGGTGGACGAAACGTCGATCTTCACGCAAGGGGCGGTGCTCGAGCCGTGGCACGACGTGCCGCTCAAGGCGGGCGGCCGGCTCGACGTGCGGCAGGTGCCGCTGCCGCAGGCAACCGAGGAACTGGTGCAGCTCATTGATATGCCGGGCCATGCGTCGCTGTGGAATACTGCCGAGGGCTATCGGGTGAAGCTCAGCTGGAACGCCGAGCACTATCCGAGCGCGCTGCTCTGGTTCTCCAACCGCGGCCGGCAGATGGCGCCCTGGAGCGGGCAGCACCTCGCACTGGGCTTCGAGCCGATCTGCGCGGCTTTCGACCTCGGGCAGCAGGTATCGACGGCGGAGAACCCGATCTCGCGGCGCGGCGTGAAAACGGCGCGGAGATTCCGCGCCGGGGAGAAGTTCGTCACCCGCTACCGGGTGGAAGTGGAGCCCGCCGAGATCATCTGATCCCGGCGGTCGCTCCATCAGCGCGCGAACCGCACCAGCACGGTACGGATTTCGAGCGGCTTCACCTCGACGCTAAGCGTCTGGCCCCCGAGCGCCAGCGGGGCGCCCGGATGTTCTACCGGGTCGGCTGCCCGTGCGGCGGCCGGCTTGCCGGTGAAGGTCACCGTCTGGGTCTGCGGCTCGTTGGTCAGGTTCTGCACGCGCAGCACCACCCAGCCCTTGTCCTCGCCCGGCTTGGTCGTCACCAGAACGGGTGCCGACCCGGTCGAGAAGTAGCTGTCCGAGCGCTGGCCCGTCGGGGCAATGTCGCGCATCGCCACCGGCGGAACTGCCTGCTCGAGCGCGAAGCGGGTGGCCGCCGCGGCATCGGCCGGGCCTGTGCCGGTAGTGATCCGGTAGCGCAGGGGGATGCGGCCCGACTGCGACGACTTGAAGTTCACCAGCCAGTGGTTGTTGAGCGCCCAGCTCATGATGGTCGGGCCCTCGGGCTCCAGCGTCCGGGCCCACTTTCCGGTGGTGATGCCGCCCAGGTGTGCGAGCGGTGCATCGAGCGGCACCACGGTCACGTTGCGCTCACCGTCCGACACCGAGGCCCATCGGCCCACCGGGTACCAGTCCTTGGCCGCGCCATCGAGCTGGTCGCGGTTCGGTACAGCCGGAATGCCGTTGAGGTCGATGAGGAAGTCGGCGCTCTTGAGGTTGAACGGGAAGGCGATGAACACCGCTTCCGCGTTCGGATGGTCGAGCTTGTCGATGGTCCAGTCGACCACCACCGCCTTGGTGTCCGCGTCGAGCGCATAGACCACCGTCGCCGCCGACACGCCCGGCGCTTCGACCCGCACCGTGATCGAAGCCCGCCCCTCGTAGATCGAGGCATCCTCGAGAGTAACCTTGGTGGCGGTCTCGCGCCGCCACGGGGTGTCCTTGTGGCCGGTGAAGAATTCGGGCTTGTCGAAGCTGATATCCGCGATCTTCAGGCGGTCGTCGGGATGGTCCACCGTCTCGTAGATATACTCGCCGGGGCCCCAGCCCTGGTACTTGCCGGCGAAGTCGTGGCCCTGCGCCTTGTCGAACAGCTCGGCGATGGCGCCGGTCTGCCGGTCGATGCGGACGCGGTAATGCGCGTTCTCGATGGTGTCGCCCTCGGCCTTGAGGTCCGAGGCCGGTACGCCGTCATTGAGGTTGAGGAAGGCAAAGCCCATCGGCGGCACAGTGCCGGCCACGCGCTTGATGGCCGGGTAGTTGCGCGGCCCGCCCCAGGTGCTGCGGCGGTTGAAGAAGGTATCGAGCATGCCCACCGGGGCGGCCCCGCCGCGCGGCTCCGGCTCCTCGACGATCACCTTGCGCTCCCAGGGCAGGGTGTTGAACACCAGCAGGTCCTTGATCCCCGAGTCCTTGAAGGCTTCGGCGGGGTCGAGGTTGCCGAGGTTGAAGATGCCCTCAGGGCCCTTGGTGCCGAGCGGCGCGGCGAGCGCGTTGGCGGCCTTGGCGACGGCGTTGTGGCCTTCCATGGCGGCGGTGTAGGCAAAGCCCGCCTTGCGGTTCCACTGCGCCTGGCTGAACAGCGAGTACGGCGCCTCCACCGAGGAATAGGCGCCCCAGGTGTGCTCGTCGAACAGCGTCATCGACTCGTAGGTGCGGTCGGCCAGCACGTTGTTCCAGTCGGTCGCGCCCCGGCTGCGGCGCCAGCTCTCGAGGCTCTCGCCGATGCCGACGATCTCGTGCGCGTTGCGGTTGACCGCCACCTCGAAGGCCGACGAGCCGACGCCGTCAGCCCAGTGGTCGGTCCAGTCGCCGCGCTGGGTGCCGATCACGCCCGCGTACTTCTCTTCCAGCAGCCGGCCGAAATCGGTGACGGTGATGAACTCCATCCGCCAGTTGGTGCGCTCTTCGTTCCAGCGCTTGACGAATTCCGACATGCGGGCATCCGGCGGACCGTTGTCGACGCGCACCGGGTGGGTGGATTCGCAGTAGAGGAAGTCGAACGGATAGGTCTCGTCGTTCTCAAGTTCCTCGACCCAGCGCGGCAGCAGGCGATCGACGAGATCCCAGTTGCCGAGGCCGGCCTGCGAGCGGCCGAACAGGTAGTGGTAGCCGTTCCAGGCCAGCACCTTCTTGCCCGAGGGGCCTTCCCAGCGGAAGGCGCCGGGGAACGGCTTCGGCCGCGCCCCGCGGATCGGGTTGATGGCAGCGGTGTAGAACTTGATGCCGAGGTCAGCCAGCAGGTCGGCATAGAGCCAGCTCACGCCGTTCACGTCGTCCTGCATCGCGGCTTCGACGTTGAAGCCGAACTCGTCGCGGATGGCGCGCAGCGGGTAGAGCGAGCGGTGCATCTGCTCGACATTCAGCAGCGGCGTCATGTTGTACTGCATGCCCGCGATATCGATGCGGCCTTGCTCATGCCAGTGGCGGAAGCGTTCGATCTCGCCCCTGCTCGCCTGCCGCAGATACTTCAGGAACGGCCCGGTGGTCTCCACCGTCCAGCGGTACTGCGCCTCCCCCGGATAGCCATCGGTCTGCTCGATCAGGTCGAGCGCCTGGCCGACGAATTC
>JAEYTN010000553.1 GCA_023433985.1 Pseudomonadota bacterium
GGTGAACACCTCCTTCGTCCGGGTCAGCGTGTTGTGGAGCCGCAAAGTCTGAGTTTCGCCCAAAGCCTAAGTTCCTCGCATGCGTCAAGTCGCTCGCGGAACGGGTTCTTCGGGGTCGTGAAGTCAGGGATGAAGAAAACCGCGCCGCCAGCCAATGCCTAGCGGATAATGATGCAGCCGGTAATGCAGATCGAGACGGCGGTTTTCATGGCGCGCAAAATGACCGGGCAGCCGACAAAAAGCAAGGGGCGCCGAAGCGCCCCGTTTCGTCGGCCTACTGCGCTGGCGCGGGCGTGGTTTCCGCAGGGGCCGCGGCCGGATCGGCCGGCGCGGTCTCGGCCGGCGGCGGGTTTTCGGGCGGCGCCATCAGCGATTGCACTTCGGGCGAGGCATAGCAGGCGTTGAGCACCTCGCGCGCCTTGTCCTCTACCCCCTCGTAGGCGCCGTGGGCCGCATGGGCTTCCTCGGTTCCTTCGCCACGCAGGTCGGCGGCGAGAATATCGACGTCCTTCTGCGGCAGGTCCTTGAAGCCGGTGTTCATGCAGGCGCAGAGCGGCGTGAGGATGGTCGCAGGGTCGGTGCCCTCGGGCACGTCGCCGAGCAGATATTGTCCCGCTGCCGCGCACGCTTCGCCGAAGGCGGTGAGATCGGCGGGCGCCGTCGTCTCCTGCGCGGCCACCGGCGCGACCGTCAGGAGGGTGGCCGCGAACAGGGCGGCGAGGGAGAGGCGGGACATGGGAAACTCCTTGGTGCCTGCGCACCGAGCCGGAACGCGTGGGGACTATAACCCACCTGACATGCAAAAGGCGGCCCGATTTGGGCCGCCTTTCTCCAAACTGGAACAATGACCTAAGAGGCGCGGAACTGCTGGTGGCACTGCCCGCAGAGCCCGCCGATCGCCTTGACCGCGGCGCCATAGGCGGCGGCGTCGCCGGCTTCGGCAGCGGCCTTCATCTCGGTCGCGAGGGTGACGCCCTTGACCAGGTTGGCCTGAAACGTATCCCATTCCTGCCAGATGACCGGCAGCGCTTCCGAACCCGGCACCTGGTCGGACCCCTCGGGGAACAGCACCGTCAGGTTGGAGAAGTCGGCGATCAGGGTCTCAGCCGATTTCACGGCGTCGGCCCCGGTCTGTGCGCCGGCGGCCTTCAGGGTCGCGCCGTTGAGCTTCATTATCTCCTGGCGCTTTTCCGCCGCCTGCTCGGCGCTGAGGCCGGTCAGTGCGGGGTCGGGCGTAATCGTGATGTCCTGCGCAATGGACGCAAATGCGGCGGCGCCGAAGGCGAGGGCCACGGCGGCAGTCACGGCGAATTTTGACAAAGGCATCGAAAACTCCGGACTTTCTTGGGGTGGGGAGCTATGGAACGTTTTTCGCCAGTGGACACAGCCACTTGGCAAGATGCAGGTGGAGCCTAGCCGTGCCGGACAGGGCGCGACAGGGGGAAAACATCGCGGAGGCGCCCCTATTCCATCACGGCTCGGTTATCCGTAGCGCTACGGAACCACTACGGTGCATTAATGTTTGGAACCGCTGATGCGGGCTGTCGCGGTTTGGGCGCAAACCGGCGATAGTGAAGGGGAAAGGACCCGGTTCAGGTTTATATGCATCTCGTCCAGCGCTACCTGCTGCAAGCCCTCGTGCTGCTGACCGCGGCCTTTGCCGGGCTCGCCTTCGATGTTTCCGCCGCCTATGCCCAGTCGAATGCCTGCGCGCGGCTCGAGTCCGCGCTCGCGACGCTCGACCGCAACTCCGACTTCCGGGATTCCCGCGGCAACACCCAGCAGCTCAAGCAGGCGCAGCGCGAAGTGCAGCGCGCCGAGAGCTCCTATGTGCGCGAGGGCTGCAACGACGACGCCAAGGCGGGCCGCCGGCTCAACGCGCAGTGCCAGCAGATCGCCCGGCGCGTGCTGGATGGGCGCGAACAGGTGAAGCAGCTCGAAAGCACCGTCAGCACCGGCAATGCCGTGGCCGGGCAGCGCGAGGCGATCCTGCAGGAAATGTCGCGCTTCGGGTGCGACGAGCGCTCGCGGGTGCGCGACAACCGCAACCGCGGCAACCTGTTCGAGCAGCTGTTCGACGTGTTCACCGACGACGGCTTCGATGGCGAAGGCGGCATCCGTGGCGAGGAGTTCAACCCTTACGGCGACTACCACACGGTGCGCACCCTGTGCGTGCGCAAGACGGATGGCTTCTACTGGCCCATCAGCTACTCGACCCTGATCGACTACGTGCCGAACGACGCCGAGCAGTGCCGCGCCATGTGCCCGACCCTCGAGGTCGACCTCTACTACTACGACAATCCCGGGCAAGAGCCCGAGCAGATGGTCAACCAGTTCGGCGAGCCCTACTCGTCGCTGCCCACCGCCTTCAAGTTCCGGACCGAGTTCGACGAGGCGAGCAAGTGCCAGCAGGTGCAGCAAGGCGGGCAGATCACTGTCGCGACACTGGGCGATGGCAGCACACGGGCGGTGGTGAGCTACGAGGGGGTCACGTTCCCCCTCCCGGTACGCGACCCGCGCAACATCACCAACTTCGTATCGGCGCCGGCGGTGGTGGCCGAAGCCAACTTCACCTATGTCGACATTCCCCTGCCCCGCCCGCGCCCGGCGGCGCCCGGCGAAGCGCCGGTGGTCGTGGCAGTGCCGGTCGCGCCAGTCGCCGCCGCCGAGCCGGAGCGGGTGGTGAGCTTCGGCGGCAAGCGCGTCAGGATAGTCGGTCCAGACACACCTTACGCCCAAGCAGCGGCAGCAGGGACCTGATCTCCGGCCCCTGCTCGCGGCCGGTGAGCGCCAGCCGCAGCGGGTGAAACAGCGCCCTGCCCTTGCGGCCGGTCTTTTCCTTCAGCGCATTGGTCCACTGCGACCAGGTGGTCTCGTCGAACGGCTCGGCCGGCAGCAGCACGCGCGCCGTGGCGAGATAGTCGCGGTCCTCGTCGGCGATCACCGGAGTAACCGGACCGGTGACGACCGTCGCCAGGTCGGCAACGTCAGCGAAGGTCGCGAGGTTGCCGCGCAGCGCCAGCCACAGCGGCTCCGAAGCAAGGCCGTGCGGCTCGAGCCGCGGCTTCGCAGCCTCGTACGGCATACCGTGCAGGATGCGGGCGTTGAGGCTGTCGAGCTCGGCGGGGTCGAAGCGGGCCGGGCCCAGCGAAATGTTGCCCAGGTCGAGCGCCTGCCCCACCGAGCCGAGGTCGGGATAGGGCTCGAGCGCCAGCGAGGTGCCGGTGAGCGTTGCCATGATCGCCACGGCCATCGGCTCGTAGCCGGCCTCGCGCAGTTCCGTCAGCGACAGCGAGCCGAGGCGCTTCGACAGCCCCTCTCCCTCCGCCCCGGTCAGCAGGTTGTGGTGGGCGAAGAACGGCACCTCGCCGCCCAGCGCTTCGAAGATTTCGATCTGCGTGCCGGTGTTGGAAACATGATCCTCGCCGCGGATCACATGGGTGATGCCCAGGTCGATGTCGTCCACCACCGAGGGCAGCGTGTAGAGATAGCTGCCGTCGGCGCGGATCAGCACCGGGTCCGACATTGAAGCGGTGTTGACCGTCTGCGGTCCCTTGATCAGGTCGTCGAAATGCACCGGCTTGCCGTCGAGCCGGAAGCGCCAATGCGGCTTGCGGCCCTCGGCCTCGTAAGTGGCCTTCTGCTCCTCCGTGAGCTCCAGCGCCGCGCGGTCGTAGATCGGCGGGCGACCGAGCAGGCGGGCGCGGGAGCGCTTGCGCTCCAGCTCCTCCTCCGTCTCGTAGGCCGGGTAGAGGCGGCCGGCGGCGATCAGCCGGTCGCGGGCGTTGTCGTAGAGCGCCGTCCGGTCGGACTGGCGGACCTTGAGATCGGGCGTCACACCGAGCCAGGCGAGGTCCACATCGATGCCGCGCGCGAACTCCTCGGTGGAGCGGGCGGTGTCGGTGTCATCGAGGCGCAGGATGTAGGTGCCCGAGCGCGCCTTGGCGAACAGCCAGTTGAGCAGCGCCGGCCGGGCATTGCCGAGGTGGAGCCGGCCGGTCGGAGACGGGGCGTAGCGGACGATCGGGGGCGGGGTCATGCGTCTTTCGGTCCGAAGAGGAACAAGCACATTGCGGCGATCAACAGAGCAGCCATGAAGAAGCCCGGCACTCTGTTCTCCTCCGTCGTCACCCGCCACTTCCAGTTTTCGTCGCGGTGGAGGCCATAGATGCCGGCGATGATCATCGCTGCGACAATGCAGGCGAAAAAGCCGATGGTTGTCCAGTCACGCGGTGACAGGCTCACTCCAGCCCCTTGCTGTCGATCTTCTCCGTGCCGCCGACTTCGGCATGCACATCCCGATAGCCATTGGTGATCGGATACCGCCGTCCCAAGCCGAACGCCTTGCGGGTGATCTTCACGCCCGGCGCCGACTGCCGGCGCTTGTACTCGGCGAGGTTGGTCAACCGCTCGATGCGCTGCACCAGCGCGAGGTCGAACCTCCCCTCGCCCTTCTCCACGATCTCGGCGAGCGACAGCTCCTTTTCCACCAGCCCCCCGAGGATCTCGTCGAGGATGGGGTAAGGCGGCAGCGAATCCTGGTCCTTCTGGTCGGGCCGCAGTTCGGCCGAGGGGGCCTTGTCGATGATGTTCTGGGTAATCACCTCGCCCGAGGGCCCGAGGCAATCGGCCGGCTTGTGCCTGTTGCGCCAGTCGGCCAGCTCGTAGACACGCATCTTCAGCATGTCCTTGATCGGGTTGAAGCCGCCGTTCATGTCCCCGTAGATGGTCGCGTAGCCCACGGCCATCTCGGACTTGTTGCCGGTGGTGAGCAGCAGACCGCCGAGCTTGTTGCTGACCGCCATCAGGTATACGCCGCGCATGCGGGACTGGATATTCTCTTCGGTCAGGTCCGGTCCGCGGTTGCCGAACACGGGCGCAAGCTCGCCCAGCGCCGCCTCGACCGGACCGCCGATCGACACCACGTCGTACTTCACACCCAGCCGCCGCGCGCAATCCTCGGCGTCGGCGAGCGACTCCTGGGAGGTATAGCGGTAGGGCAGCATCAGGCAGTGGACGTTGTCCGCGCCGATGGCGTCGACCGCCATGGCCGCCACTACCGCGCTGTCGATGCCGCCCGAAAGGCCAAGCACCACATGCTTGAAGCCATTCTTCTGCACGTAGTCGCGCAGGCCCAGGACGCAGGCGCGCCACGGCGCTTCGTCCACCGACGAAAGCGGCTCGACATGCGGGTCGGTGCAGCGCCAGCCATCGGGCGTGCGCTGCCAGTTGGAGAGCAGCAGCTCGGGCTCGAAGCTCTTGCCCTGCACCACCAGCCGGCCGCCGGGCTCCACCGCGAAGCTCGCGCCGTCGTAGACCAGCTCGTCCTGTCCCCCCACCTGGTTAAGGTAGAGCATCGGCACGTTGTCCTCGGCCACGCGGTCGCGCACCAGCTTGTAGCGGACGGCCTGCTTGTTGCGCCAATAGGGCGAACCGTTGGGGCAGAGCAGCAGCCTCGCGCCATTGTCGACGAGGTGGGCGCACACGTCCGGGTGCCACACGTCCTCGCAGATCGGAATGCCGATCGAGACGCCCTTGATGGTCACCGGCTCCTGCAGCTCGGCGCGCTCGAAATAGCGCTTCTCGTAGAAGATATCGTCGTTGGGCAGCTCGCGCTTGAAGCGCTTTGCCACCACTTCGCCGTTCTCGCAGACCAGCGCGGCGTTGAAGAGCTTGCCGCCATCCTGCCAGACGCAGGGCATGATCGCGGCGACGGTAGTGCCCGCGGTGGCGCGCGCGAACTCTTCGGCCGCTTCCATGGCGTCAGCCACGAAGCGCGGCTTGAACAGCAGGTCGTCGGGGAAGTAGCCGGTGATGAACAGTTCGGGAAAGAGCAGGATATCGGCCCCCTGGGCCGCTGCCTGCCGGAGCGTATCCTTGGCCAGCTGCAGGTTCCGCGCAATCGCGCCGACCGTGGGGTTGAGCTGGGCGAGCGCTATGCGAAGTCGATCGGTCACGATGGTCCGCCGGGAGGGATGATCGCGGCGAGACTTAGCCGCTCCCCCCTGATCGGGCAAGGCGGGAGCGGGTTGCAGCTGGCTCGATCAGAACGAGTACGTGATCTCGGCGAGCAGGCCGTAGCGGAAAGCCGACCAGGGGTTCTCGGTGCTGATGACTTCGACCTGCCCCGTGGTCGGGTCGCTGTAGAGCGGATCGGGCGGCGCCGGAGGATCGCCCTCGGGCGGCTGCTCGACGGGGGGATTCACGATGACCTGGCGCCAGGTGGTGTCGGCGGTTCCCTGCAGGTACCAGGCTCGGCCGCCCAGCCGTACCGTCAGGTTCTCCATCGGCTTGAAACCGGCCATCACTTCGGCCATGGCGCCATAGCCCCAGCCGTTCACCTCGGTCGCCGAGCCCTTGAAGACATAGGGCAGGCAAGGATCGCCAAGGCCGCAGCCCGGGAACGGCCCGAGCGAGCCCGACCAGCCGGCATCGTGGCCGCCCAGCACACCACTCACGTTGGCGTAGGGCACCGCCGCGATTTCGGCGCTGATGTCGAAGAAGTCGGTGAGCTCGGCCTTGCCGCTCAGGCCCACCCGCAGCATGTGGTAGTCGATGGCATCGTCCACGCTGTCGCCGGGCAGCGACCAGACGCCGGTTTCGTTGTTGTCGTTGATGTCGTCCGCCGTCTCGGCGGTGGTGAAGTTGGTGCGGGCCGTGCGCGGCGAATTGTGCCAGTAATTGTAGCCGACAAAGCCGCCGGCGCCGTTGCCCTGCCCGTCGTTGAAGATGTTCCAGCCGAAGTCGGCGCCGGCATAGCCCACCGCGCCATCGACGATGTCGCCCGAGCCGTTGTGGTCGCTGTAGTCCCCGGTGATCGCTGCGGAGTATCCCAGCCACGCCTTGGCGTAGGTGGCGGTGGCGGCGTCGTCGATCCGCAGGAACATTTCGCCCGAATGGGTGGTGTCGTTGCTCTCGAAGGTGCCGAGGCCGGTCTCCTCGAAGCTCTGCGCTCCCAGCGAGTACCAGTAGCGCAGGCCCGTCTCGATATGGATGCCGTCATCGTCCTCGCCGATGGCGTTCCAGTCCTTGGGCTCGTAGCTCCCGTAACCGGAGCGGAAATCGATGCCGCCCTCCCACTCGGTGCTGTAGTCGGCCGCCTGCACGGGCAGGCCCATGGAGCCGACGATCAGGATGGCGATACTCGGTGCCAGGCGCGACATCGAACCAACACCGCAACAACTACTCTATTGCG
>JAEYTN010000583.1 GCA_023433985.1 Pseudomonadota bacterium
AGCAGGTACACCCGGGCTTCCCGGACGCGAAGTTCGTCGAAATCCGCGGGCTGATGCCGTCGCTGTCGCGGCTCGACGGGGAATGCATAGCGACCGGCAAGGCGTTGCTGCAGTGGCATGCGACGCATCGGTTCTGCGCTAATTGCGGGGCGCCGAGCGGTGTCGAGAGCGCCGGCTGGGTGCGCAAGTGCCCGCAATGCGGCACGCAGCACTTTCCGCGCACCGACCCGGTGGTGATCATGGTGATCACGCATGGCGACCGGCTGCTGCTGGGGCGCAACCCGGCCTGGCCGGAGCGGATGTATTCGCTGCTGGCGGGGTTCGTGGAGCCGGGCGAGTCGATCGAGGCGGCGGTGCGGCGCGAGGTGTTCGAGGAGAGCGCCATTCGCGTGGGGCCGGTGCGCTACGTGTCGGCACAGCCCTGGCCGTTCCCGATGTCGCTGATGTTCGGCTGCTATGGCGAGGCGGTGAGCGAGGCGATCACCATCGACCCGGTGGAGCTGTCCGATGCGCGCTGGGTCGGCCGTGACGAGGTGGCGCTGATGCTCGCGGGCACGCACCCGGAGATCAACAGCCCGCGCCCGGGCGCCATCGCCGGCGCGCTGATGGAGGGCTGGGTGAAGGGGCGGCTGCTCGACCTCGAATACTGGGGTAACTGAGGGCGGCCGGCGCCCTCAGACCTGCGAATGCCGGCTGATATCGGCGTTCGACACCCACCCCAGGACGGGTTCCGTGGGTGCGCCGCTCTGGGTGACGATGACATCCTGGCAGCCCGGAACCCGTTCCATGGCCGCCTTCGCATCGGCGAGGGTCGCCTCGGCGCCGATGAAGGCGACGGTCTTGGAGATGTAGTCCTCATAGGTCGTGCCGACGCGCGAGGGGTTGGACTTGCCGATCAGCTTGTCCAGCTTGTCGGTCTTCACATCGACCGGAGGCTTGTCCTGCAGGCCCAGGTTCAGCATCTCGACCCAGGTGGACCGGTGCAGCACCGCCACCACCGCACCTGCGGCATTGAAGAGCAGCAGGCGTCCGATCCTGCCGCCGCTGCCGGCGGTCTTCTCGAAGGCCGCCGCGACAGTCGCAAGGGGCAGCTCCTTCAGGCCGGTCGGAGGGACGGTTTCAGAAACGATGACGCTTCGGTTCGTCATCGCCTGCGCGACCCTGGTGGATGCAAGGCGCTGCGAGACGGTCTTGACGATGTCGAGGGTGCCTTGGGTGGCGGCCTGGAAATTTTCCTTGGTGTAGTAGAAGGCGAGGACCGTGCCGACCCAAGTGGCGAAAAGAGGAAGCAGGGAGGAGAGGAGCAACTGCGCCGCCCGGTAGACGTCCTCCGCGTTCTGTTTCTGGTAGGAGCTGATCGAGGCGCCGACCATGACGGTAATCGCCAGAATCACCAGAGCAACAGTGGACCACAGCACGAGACGCGTGCCCAAGCGCGCCCGAAAGGCGGTGGCATCACCCTCTGCATTTGCCTGATCTGCCATCTCTTCCCCCGAGATGTACTGCAGGCAATACTTAATCACGACAGTGGTGCGGAAGACAAGTGGCCGATCATCGGCTGCGTTTGGAAGTATTCCGCGGGGATTTGGAGGGGCGGCGCCGCCGGAACGACCGGAGGCCAGCAGGGCTGCGGGCTAGAAGCCCGCCGCCTGGGTGCCGGCAGTAACACCTGACAGCGAGCCCGCGAGGACGCGGGGCTCGGCTTCGGCCAGCAGCTTGAAGCCGATCTTGAGCAGCTTGCCGGACCTGAGCTGGGTCAGGCGGGCGGCGTCGACCTCGGTGATGGCGATGCAGGTGGTGCCGATGCAGGTGCGCAGCCCGTAGGGGAAGGCATCGTTGTCGTCGACCGCACCCGAGACCCCGGCCGCGAAATCGAGGCCAAGGGGCAGGAGGGCGACGAGCGTCATCTTGCCCGAGGCCGGGTCGTGGCCGAGGCTGAACTTCAGCACCGGCTGGCCGGACTGCTGGTCGACCAGGGTCTGGTTGAGCGAGCAGGCGGGGTTGCCGTCGGCGACCGTGGCGCACTGGTAGATCCAGTCGCCGTAGGTCTGGTCGGGCCGGGCCGTCGCTTCCTGGGCGCGGGAGGCGGGGCCGCCGAAAAAGAGGAGCGCGCCAGCCGCGGCGAGGAGGCCGGTAAGGATACCGGCCCGCACAAGATACTTCGCCATTACCACTTACCCGTCACGCCGATCTGGCCCTGGTAGCTGGTGATGCCGGTGTCGCCGATGCCCTGCGTGCCCGACACGTCGGTCGAGAGCGTGAGGTTCTCGCCCAGCCTGGTCGTGAAACCACCACCCAGTTCGACGCGCGGACCACCGAAGCCGGTGCTCTGCTCGAAGCCATCCACGACCACGGTCTTGGTGTCGTTGAGGTCCTGCGCCAGCGCGATGTTGGCGTAGGGCTTCATGCCGCCGAAATCGGCTTCGACGCGCACGCCGCCGCGGACGAACAGCGAGTCGTTGGTGGCGAACTCGACGTTGTCGACCCAGGCGCTTTCCACGTCGCCAAACTCGGTCATCTGGTAGACCAGCTGGCCCCACGGGGTGATCGAGCCCATCTCGGAGCCGATGGTGTAGCCGGCTTCGAGGGCGGCGAGTGCCGTCATGCCCGCGACCTTGGTGCTGCCTGCGGCTTCGACGGGGACGATGGTCCAGTCGCTGCCGCCATACTGGGCCACCGCGTCGGCATAGAAGCCGCCGGCCGAGAAGCTGGCCTCCACGCCGGCACTCCAGCTGCTGCCCGAGACGTCGGCTTCGCCGAGGTCGGTGGTCACGCTGCCCGAGGAGCTGCCATAGGAGGCGAGGACGCCCAGCCGGAACAGGTCGGTGGCCACGACGTCGAGCCCGCCTTCGGCAAAGCCGAGGGTCTGGGTTGCGTCGATCGTGTCGTCGACATCGGCATAGGCGCCGCCCGAGCGGAACCAGACGCCGTCCTTGCGCTCGGCGCCGATGCGATCCGCGAAGGTGCCGAGGGTCACGAGGCCGGCATTGTGGGCGAGACCGGTGAGCGCGGCGAGGCCGTAGGTCTCGTCCTGCACGAAGGCTTCGAGGCCATAGACCTGAATGTCCCCCGCGCCGAAGAACGCCGTCTCCGTCAAGGCCGTGCCGACGACGAGGTCGGTGCCCGCCGTCTCGACACGCGGACCGGCGATGCGGATCTCGCGGCCGTTCTGCGTGACGCGGTTGACCTGCTCGAGGCCGGAGCCGGCATCCACGGTGCCGCCGACGCGGACCAGCTCGACCGCGTCGAGGTTGCCGAGCGCTACGCTG
>JAEYTN010000597.1 GCA_023433985.1 Pseudomonadota bacterium
CTACTCGCTGGTCAGCTGGGACCGCGGCAGCCAGATGACGATCAAGCGCAACCCCGACTACTACAAGGGGTTCGGCGAGGGCCCGATCGACGAAGTGCGCTGGATCATCACCAATGACGAGGCCACGGTGCGCTCGCTCGCAGCGTCGGGCGAGCTGACGATGTCGAGCCAGTTCCAGTCGCCGGACACCTACACGGCGCTCGAGAACATGGGGCGCTTCACCATCGCCAAGGAAGACACCTCGACGGCGTTCTACCTGAAGCTCAACAGCAAGCTGCCGCCGACCGACGACGTGCACATCCGCAAGGCGATTGCGCTGGCGACGGACTATGCCACCATCCGCGAGGTGATCTCGCCGGGCGGGGTGCTCTCGACGCCGCTGCCGAAGGCATTCGCGGACTACCATGCTTCGGATATTGCGGAGCCGGTCTACGATCTCGAGGCGGCCAAGGCCGAGGTGGCGCAGTCGAAATATGCCGGCTCCCCGATCCCGATCACGCTCGGCTACGTGGCGGGCACCAAGTTCGAGGAAGTGATCAGCCTGCTGATGCAGGCGAACCTCGAGCAGCTCGGCTTCGTGGTGACGCAGCAGGCCGACCCCTGGAACCGCATCACCGAGATCGCGGGCAAGGTCGAGACCTCGCCGAACGTGAACCAGATCTTCTTCGGCCCTACCTATCCGTCGCCGGACTCGATGTTCTTCACGCAGTACCACTCGGACGCGTCCGGGACCTGGGCCTCGATGGAGTGGGTGCAGGACCCCGAGATCGACGCGATGATCGATGAGGCGCGCGGGACAGGCGACGTCGCCAAGCAGGCGGAGCTCTACAAGGCGCTGCAGCACAAGCTGGTCGACATGCAGTCCGACGTGTTCCTCAACACGCAGACCGTGCAGCACGCGATGGACAAGTGCCTGACCGGCTTCAAGGCCGTGCCGATGATGTCGTTCGACTACGACTTCACCCGCTACAGCTGGACCTGCTGATCGGACGGGCGCCTCGCATGGCCGGGGCGCCCCCCTCCCGCACCACCATTCCTTGACGCTTCAGGGCGGGCTGCCTGTTGGAATTCCTGCTTTTCCTCATCCGGCGAATCCTGTGGTCGATCCTCGTGCTCGTGGGGCTCTCGATCATCATCTTCGCCATCGCGCGGGTGATCCCCGGCGACCCGGCCCGCATGGCGCTGGGGCCGACGGCGACGGCCGAGCAGGTGACGGCCCTGCAGGAGAAGCTGGGGCTCAACCGGCCGATCGTCGAGCAATACGGCATGTTCGTCGCCGGGCTCGCGCGCGGCGACCTGGGGCGCTCGCTGCTGACCGAGCGGCCGGTGAACGACGATATCCGCGACACGTTCGCGGCGACGTTCGAGCTGGTGCTCGCGACCATCACCATCGCCTTCGCCTTCGGCGTGCCGCTCGGGGTGGCGGCGGCGCGGTGGAAGGACAAGTGGCCGGACAACCTGGTGCGCATCCTCGCGATCATCTCGGCGGTGACGCCGAGCTTCTTCGCGGCGCTGCTGCTGCAGATCCTCGCCGGCTATGTGCTGCACATCCTGCCGACGACGGGGCGGCTGCCGCACAACATGGACTTCGTTGCGAGCGTCACGGGGCTGCTGACGGTGGACTCGCTGCTCGCGGGGCGGCTCGACGTGTTCGGCGAGGCGCTGCGCTACCTGCTGCTGCCGGCGACGGCGCTGGCGCTCGCCACGATGGGGCAGATCGCCCGCATCACCCGCTCGTCGATGATCGACGTGGCGAGTCAGGACTATATCGAGGCGAGCCGCGCGTTCGGCGTGCCGGAGCGGGTTCGGGTGTTCAAGTACATGCTGCGGCCGAGCTTCGTGCCGCCGCTCACCATCCTCGGGCTCGAGTTCGCTTCGCTGATCGGCAATGCCTTCGTGGTGGAGCTGGTCTTCGCGTGGCCGGGCATGGCGGCCTACGGCATCCGCACGATCCTGCAGAAGGACCTCAACGCCGTGATGGGCGTGGTGATGGTCTCGGGCGTGTTCTTCGTCATCGTCAACCTCGTCATCGATGTGCTGGTCGGCTTCGTCGATCCGCGGGTGCGCATCCGGGGGAGCCGCTGATGGCGAGCGATACCGTGCCCACCGCAACGCCGCGCCGGCTCTCGAACGCGTACCAGAACTGGTACCGGTTCTCGCGCAACCCGACCGCCGTGATCGGCGCGGCGATCGTCATAGCCTCGATCCTCGCGGCCATCCTGGCGCCGTGGATCACGCCCTATCCCGACCATGTTGGGGCGGTGGTGAACTTCCGGGCGCGGCACCTGCCGCCCTCGGCCGAGTACTGGTTCGGCACCGACAATGTGGGGCGGGACATCTTCACGCGCGTGATCTTCGGACTGCGCATCTCGCTGCTCCTGGCATTGGTGGTGCTGGGCACGGCGATCCCCATCGGCGCGACGCTGGGGCTGCTCGCGGGGTATTTCGGCGGCTGGGTCGAGATCGTCATCATGCGGCTGACCGACATCGCGCTCGCCATCCCGCCGCTGGTGATGGCGCTGGCGGTGGCGGCGGTGCTGTCGCCCGACCTGATCAACTCAATGCTGGCGATCGCGGCGCTCTGGTGGACGTGGCACACGCGGCTCATCTACTCGATCACGCGGCAACTGCGGACGCAGGAGTTCGTCGAGGCGGCGGAGACGCTGGGCGCCAGCAAATTTCATATCCTGTTCCGCGAGATTCTGCCCAACTGTGTCTCGGCGCTGGCAGTGAAGACCTCGCTCGATTGCGGCTTCGTGATCCTCGTGGGTGCATCGCTGAGCTTCCTTGGCCTCGGAATCCAACCGCCCACGCCGGACCTCGGCACGATGGTCGCCTCCGGCTCGGCATTCCTGCCGGATTACTGGTGGGAGTCGGTGCTGCCGGGCTGCGCCATCCTGTTCGTGGCGCTCGGCTTCAACCTGCTGGGCGACGGCCTCCGCGACCTGTTCGACGTGCAGGAGGTGCGCTGATGCCCGAGGCGCTGCTTTCCGTCCGGAACCTATCGGTCGAGTTCTCGACCTACGGGCAGACCAACCGGGTGCTGCACGGGGTGTCGCTCGACGTGCCGGCGCGCTCGCAGGTGGCGCTGGTGGGGGAGAGCGGCTCGGGCAAGACGGTGACTATGAAGGCCATCATGGGCCTGCTGCGCCACCCGCCGGCGACGATCACCGGAGGCGAGATCTTCTATGACGGGCGCGACCTGCTGACCATGCCGGCGCGCGAGCGGCTGAGGCTGCGCGGCACCGCAATGTCGATGGTGTTCCAGGACCCGATGAGCTCGCTCAATCCGGTCTTCACCATCGCCGACCAGATGGGCACGATCCTGAAATACGCCGACCGGCGGCTGGGGCGGAGCCGCAGCAAGGCGGAGCGGATGGCGCGGGTGCACGAGGTGCTCGGGCAGGTGCGGATGCGCGATCCGGAGCGGGTGGCGCGGTCGTATCCGATCATGCTTTCGGGTGGTATGCGGCAGCGCGTGCTGATTGCCATGGCGCTGCTCAGCGAGCCGCGACTCCTGATCGCCGACGAGCCAGGCACGGCGCTCGACGTGACCACGCAGGCGCAAATCCTGAAGCTGCTCAGGGACCTCGTCGAGGAGCGCGGGCTGGCGCTGATGATGATCACCCACAACCTCGGCGTGGTGCGGGAGACCTCGAACTACGTCTACGTGATGAACAAGGGCGTGGTGGTGGAGCACCGGCCGACGGCCGAGCTCTTTGCGGCGCCGGCCGACGACTACACCAAGGCGCTGATCGCGGCAGTGCCGCGGCTCACCGGCGGCAGCAGCTTCGGGCAGGCGGGGGCGGCCGCATGAGCGAGATGCTGGAGATTGTCGGGCTCTCCAAGCACTTCCCGGTGCGAAACGTCTTCGGGCGGGTGAGCGGGGCGGTGAAGGCGGTCGACAACGTGTCGTTCTCGATTCCGAAGGGCAAGGTCTACGGGCTTGCCGGCGAGAGCGGGTCGGGCAAATCGACCATCGCCCGGATGATCATGGGGCTGGCCCGGCCGACGAGCGGCGACATCCTGCTCGATGGCCACAACATCACCGGGGAAACCGGCACGCGCGCCTACGGGCGCAAGGTGCAGATGGTGTTCCAGAACCCGGGCTCGTCGCTCAATCCGCGGCGGACGGTGGGGCAGTCGATCGCGGTGCCGCTCGAGGCGCACGGGACGCCGCGCGCCGAGCACCGGCGGCGGATCGCCGAACTGCTGGAGATGGTGCAACTGCCGGCGGATTTCGCTTCGCGCTACCCGCACGATCTGTCCGGGGGGCAGAAGCAGCGCGTGGCCATCGCGCGGGCGCTGGCGGTGGCGCCGCAACTGCTGGTGCTCGACGAGCCGACCTCGGCGCTCGACGTGTCGGTACAGGCGCGGGTGATGGACCTGCTGGTCGACCTGGGACGCCAGCTCGGGCTCACCTACCTCTTCATCTCGCATGATCTCAGCCTGATGAGGAACTTCGCCGACACGGTCGGCGTGCTCTACCTCGGGCAGATCGTGGAGACCGGGCCGACGGCGCAGGTCTTCGACAACCCCCAGCACGACTACACGCGACTGCTGCTCGCCTCGGTGCCGGTGATCTCGGCCGAGGAGGAGGCGATGCGGCCGAAAATCCCGCTGATCGACGGGGAAATCCCGACGGCGGAACAACTCATTGCGCTTCGGCAGGCCGGAGCGACAGCGTCTCAAAGGACAGGAACATGATCAGAATTGGCATCGACGTCGGCGGCACCAATACGGATGCCGTGGTCATGGATGGCGCGACGGTGATCGCCGGCGTCAAGGCGGCGACCACCAGCGACGTGATGACGGGCGTGGTGAACGCGCTGAAGGCGGTGCTCGAAGCCTCGAAGATGGACGCCTCGGCCATCGACGTGGTGATGATCGGCACGACGCATTTCACCAACGCCGTGGTGCAGCGCCGCGACCTCGCGAAGACCGCGGCGGTGCGGCTCGGCCTGCCGGCGACCGCCTCGCTGCCGCCGATGGTGGACTGGCCCGAGGATCTGAAGGCTGCGATCGGCGGGTACGGCTACCTCGCCCATGGCGGCAACGAGTTCGACGGGCGGGTGATCTCGCCGCTCGACGAGGCGGAGCTGCTTGGCATTGCCGAGGACATCAGGGCCAAGGGCATCAATACCATCGCCATCACCTCGGTGTTCTCGCCGGTGACGGGGGAGTTCGAGAAGCAGGCAGGCGAGATATTCGCCAAGGCGCTGCCGGGCGTGCACATCACGCTGTCGAGCGATATCGGCCGCATCGGGCTCCTGGAGCGCGAGAACGCGGCGATCATGAACGCCTGCCTGCGCGACCTGTCGAAGCACGTGATCGAAGCGTTCCGCAAGGCGATCACCGAGACCGGCATCCGCGGCCGCTTCTACCTGACGCAGAACGACGGCACGCTGATGGATGCCGAGTTTGCCGAGAAGTTCCCGGTGCTGACCTTCGCGTCGGGGCCAACCAATTCGATGCGCGGCGCGGCGTTCCTGTCGGGTGTGTCGGACGCCATCGTCGTCGATATCGGC
>JAEYTN010000627.1 GCA_023433985.1 Pseudomonadota bacterium
GCGTAGGAGAGGCCGAGATTGGCGTGGATGGAGGGCTGCCCCGGCGCCACCTTCAGCGCGGTCTGGTAGAGCTTGCGCGCCTCGGCGTTCTGCCCGTTCTGATCGAGGATCGCGCCCTTGACGAGGAGCGCGTTCCAGTTGGGTGCGGTCGGGTCGATCGCCCGGTCCACGACCGCCAGTGCCTGTTCGAAGCGGCCGGCCGCCGCCAGCGCCTTGGCGTAGTCGACGGCGACCTCCGGATCGCGCGGGAACTTGCCGACCGCCAACTCGAGCACGGCGACCGCCTGTTCGGCCTGGCCGTTCGAGCGCAGGGCCGCGGCGTAGTAGAGCGCCGTGTTGCGGTCGCCTGGGTTCTTCTTGTAGCGGGCGGCAAGCTGGCCGATCACGCCGGCGCGCTGTTCGGCGGGGAGAGCGCTCGCATCGCGCGGTCCGATCGAACCGGTGGTGGTCGGATTGGCGGCACAGGCACTCAGCGCCACGGCGGCGGCACCCGCCAGCAGTAGCGAAGAGAACGGCCTCAATGAAAATCGACGCAACACGAACAAAGTCCTCCGGGGCATGCGCTGGCAGTTCCCGAGCCCGGCTCCAGCAATAATTGATTAACCCTAACAGCGGGTTAAGCCGGCCCGCGAAAGCGTTGCGCGGCCCCGGCGCAAGGCGTAATCGTTGCTCGTCCCTCCCGTATCCGGATTGCGCCCGATGCCCGACACCAAGCCGCTTACCCTCACCGCCGTCGAAGAGGGGAGCGTTGCCGCCGGGCTGACGCCGGCACAGGCGAGATGGGCGGAAGCCAACCGCTTCACCGGTGCGCGGGGCAAGCTGCTGGCGTTGCCGGCCGAGGATGGCGGCATTGCGGGCTACCTGTTCGGTCTCGGGGCCGCCGATGGCCGGCCAAAGCTGGTGCACGGACTTGCCGCTGCCGCACTCGAACCCGGCCGCTACCGTCTCGCCGGGGCGCTGGGCGATCCGACCGTCGCGGCGCTCGGGTTCCGGCTGGGCGCCTATCGCTACGACCGCTATCGCAAGGCCCGCAAGGCGGTGGAACTCGAGCTGCCTGATGGCGCGGACGGCGCTGAAGTCGAGCGGCTCGCTGCAGCGGCCTTCCTTGCCCGCGATCTCGTCAACACCCCGCCCAACGACCTCGGGCCCGCGGCGCTGGAAGAGGAAATCCGGGGCTTCTGCGAGCGGCACGGGGTCGAGACGAGGGTGATCGTGGGAGATGAGCTGCTGGCGCAGAATTTCCCGATGATCCATGCCGTCGGTCGCGCCGCTGCCGAGGCGCCCCGATTGGTGGACTTCAGCAGGGGCCGGGAGGGCGATCCGAGAGTCACGCTGGTGGGCAAGGGGGTTACCTTCGATACCGGTGGGCTCGACATCAAGCCGGCTTCGGGCATGCTGCTGATGAAGAAGGACATGGGCGGGGCCGCGAATATCCTCGGGCTCGCGCATGCGATCATCGATGCCGGGCTGCGAGTGCGGCTGCGGGTGCTGATCCCGATTGTCGAGAACGCCATCTCCGGGCCGGCCTTCCGCCCCGGCGACGTGCTGCGGGCCCGCAACGGCACCACGGTGGAGATCGGCAACACCGACGCCGAGGGGCGCCTGATCCTCGGCGATGCGCTGGCGCTGGCCGACGAGGAGGCCCCGGAGCTGATCGTCGACATGGCGACGCTGACCGGCGCGGCGCGGGTCGCGCTGGGACCCGAGCTGCCGCCGCTCTATACCCTGAGCGACGAGCTGGCGGCCGGCCTGATGGCGGCGGGCCTCGAGACCGACGACCCACTCTGGCGGCTGCCGCTTCATGCGCCCTACGAGGCGATGATCGGGAGCAAGATCGCCGATGTGAACAATGCCGGGCAAGGCGGCTTTGCGGGTTCGATCACTGCGGCACTGTTCCTGAGGAAGTTCGTCAGGCAGGCGAAGGACTGGGCGCATCTCGACATCTTCGCCTGGGCGCCGGAGCCGCGTGCAGGGCGGCCGTTCGGGGGCACCGACCAAGGCATCCGCGCGGTGTATGGTTACCTCAAGCAACGATATAGTTGACAGGATCAACGATATCGGCGCAGATTTGCGTCCATGAACGAAGATCGCATCGCTGAAATCCGGCGCTTCAACCGCGCCTTCGCGCGCTGGCTCGGGCTGTTCGACGAGCACTATTCGCGCACCGACTACAGCCCGGCGGAGAGCCGGATGCTGTTCGAGCTCGACGCGGCAGGCCACGCCACCAGCGCCGAGCTGGCCCGGTCCATGGGCGTCGACCCGGCCTACCTGAGCCGCATGCTGCGCCGCTTCGTCGCCGGCGGGCTCGTGGCGGTAACGCCCAGTGCTGACGACCGGCGCTCCAACCAGCTGGCGCTGACGCGCGATGGCGACCAGGTGTTCGCGAACCTCAACGCGATGGCCGACGAGTCGATCGAGAAGCTGACCGCGCCGCTGACCGAAACCGAGCGGGGCGAGCTGGTATCGGCCATGCAGACGATCCTCCGCATCCTCGACCGCGACGACCGGGGCGCGGCCATCGTGCTGCGGCCGCACCGCATCGGCGACATCGCCCATGTCGTGGCGCGGCAGGCGGTGGTCTATGCCGAGGAGTTCGGCTGGAACGGCACCTACGAAGGGCTCGCCGCCGAGATTGCCGGCAAGTTCCTGCAGGATTTCGATCCGGCGGTCGAAGGCTGCTGGATCGCTGAGCGCTCCGGTCGCGTCATTGGCTCGGTG
>JAEYTN010000145.1 GCA_023433985.1 Pseudomonadota bacterium
GCGAGGGGTCGATCTCGGACCACTTGGTATAGGGGTTGTCGACGAGGGCGCCGTCGACCGGCACCTTGGCGGCGATGGCCTTGTAGATCTGCGCCGGGGTGAGGGCGAAATCCGGGCCCGCGGCGGCCGAGGCAAAGACGATGCCGTCGTAGCCGAACTGGACCTCGCGCACGTCGGTCACGCCCGCGGCGGTGCAGGCTTCGAGCTCGCTGTCCTTGATCTTGCGCGAGGCATTGGCGATGTCGATGGTGTTCTCACCGACGCCTTCGCAGAACTGCTTGAGCCCGCCGCCCGTGCCGCCCGAGCCGACGACCGGCGGCTTGAACTCGGGGAAGGCCGCCGCGAACTCTTCGGCCACGATGGAGGCGAAGGGCAGGACGGTCGATGAGCCGGCGATCTGGATGGTGTCGCGCGACTGAGCCAGGGCGCCGGTGACGCCAGCAGCGAGCGCAAGGGCGGCGACGCCTGCGTAAAGAGCGAATTTCATGGATCTTCCCTTCCGGAAACTGACGGGCCGAGGCCCCTTGCAGCGGGTGGGCGGTTGCCCCCCGCTCATTTGCGATGGGGAACCTATGGCTCTTGGCGCAAGGTTTTATGACGGAGAGGCTACCGTTTTATGACAGCGTAAGTGCATGCGAGTACTACGAAATCTTCGGAATAACCAAGCGAGATGGGGTCGCGGCGGCGCGTTCTGTCACTGGCGGAGGAGGACCTCGACGCGGGTGCCCTGGCCCGGCTCGCTGCGGATGACGAGCACGCCGTGATGGCGGGTGACGATGTGCTTGACGATGGCCAGGCCGAGGCCGGTGCCCTTCTTCTTGCGGCTCGACTCGGCATCGACGCGGTAGAAGCGCTCGGTGAGGCGCGGGACATGCTCGGCGGCGACGCCGGGGCCGTGGTCGGTGACGGTGAGCGCGGCGTGGAAGCCCTGGCGTGAGGTGGCCGGGCCGAGCGCCACTTCGATGTCGCCGCCGTCAGCGCCGTACTTGATGGCGTTGTCGATGAGGTTTTCGACCACCTCATAGAGCTCGTCGCGGTCGCCGGAGACGGTGATGGGCTCTTCGGGGAGCTCCAGCGCGAGTCGCGTGCCGGAATCGGCGGCGAGCTTCTGCAGGCCTTCGGCGACTTCGCGCACGAGGGCATTGAGTTCGACGGGCGCGGTCGGGCGGACATGCTGGCGCATCTCGATGCGCGAGAGCGACAGCAGGTCCTCGATCAGCTTGGCCATGCGGCCGGCCTGTACGCGCATGAGGCCGAGGAAGCGCTCGCGCGCCTCCTTGTCGTTGGCGGCGGGGCCGAGCAGCGTGTCGATGAAGCCCGAGAGCGAGGTGAGCGGCGTGCGCAGCTCGTGGCTGGCGTTGGCGATGAAATCCGACCGCAGCGCTTCGAGCCGCTTGCCCTCGGTGAGATTCTGCATGGTGATGACGAGCACGCCGTCGTTCACCGGGTCGCCCGGCGCGAGCGGGGCGACCGTGGCCTTGTACCACGTGTCGGTGGGGATCGACTGGTGCAGCTCGATCGAGGCGGGTGCGTTGGAGCCGCGCACGGCCTCGATGGCGTTCAGCAGGCCCGGGGAACGGAGGGTGAAAGCAAGCGGCGAGCCGGAGACGACGGCCGGGAATTGCTGGCGCGCCGCGGCGTTGAGATGCACCACGATGCTGCGCCGGTCGAGCACGATGCAGGGCTCGGGGAGGGCGTTGGCGAACAGGCGCACGGCATCGGCGAAGGCCTGGTTGCGCGTGTCCGGGACCCCCTGCCGCCAGCCGGCCGTGCCGCTACGCTGCGCTTCGTCGGCCATGAGGCTCCCCTAACCGCCGGCTCGATTCGAGCCGGCTTGCCAGAACTGCGTTGTTCATATCACGCTCGTGACGCCGTCATGACAGTTGAGTGGAGTTCGGGACGAAATGGCTGATGCGATTGCAGGTTTTGACCTCGACGACCCGGTGTTGCCACGCGCCATCCGGAAGAAGGCACTCGGTTCGGGCGGGTTTCCGTATGACGAGAAGATGGACGGGGACGAGTACGAGGCGGAGATGCTGTCGGCACAGCGCCAGCTCGCGCTGCTGCAGCACGACCAGGCGAAGACCGGCAAGCGCATCGTGATCGTGTTCGAGGGGCGCGACGCCGCGGGCAAGGGCGGGTCGATCGCGACCTATCTCGAGAACCTCAACCCCCGCTTCAACATGTCGGTGGCGCTGCCGAAGCCATCGGACCGGGAGCGGACGCAGTGGTATTTCAGCGCTATGTCGACTGGCTGCCGGCGGCGGGCGAGCAGGTGCTGTTCGACCGCAGCTGGTACAACCGGGCCGGGGTGGAGCCGGTGATGGGGTTCTGCACGGCCGAGGAGACGACGCAGTTCCTCAAGGCAGTGCCGGGGTTCGAGCGGATGCTGGTCGATGACGGCATCCACCTGTTCAAGTTCTGGCTGACGATCGGGCGGGAGATGCAGCTCAAGCGCTTTCACGACCGGCGGCACGACCCGCTGAAGGTCTGGAAGCTCAGCCCCATCGACATCGAGGCGCTGAAGAAGTTCGACGACTATACGGCGGCGCGGAACCGGATGCTGGAGGCGACGCACACGGCGGAGGCGCCGTGGAGGATCGTGTTCAACAACGACAAGAAGCGCGGCCGGCTGGGGGTGCTGCGCTCGGTGCTGCATGCGCTCGACTATGAGGGGAAGGACGAGCGGGAGATCGGGGAGATCGACGACAAGATCGTGATGGGGGCGGAGAGGTTTCTGGAGGCGCA
>JAEYTN010000630.1 GCA_023433985.1 Pseudomonadota bacterium
TCGCTGTTCGCACTCGCGGCCGGCCTCTTTCGCTTCGGCGCCGGAGGCGATGACCGCACGCTGAGCCGCGCCGTGGTCGACAGCCTGCCCTTCGGCGCGCTCGTCACCGACCGTGAAGGCAAGATCAGCTACGTCAACGCCCACTATGGGGAGTTCCCCGGCGCGCTGACGGATTCCGTCCCCGTCTCCGTGCCGCGCCTCTTCGCAGGCGAGCCCGAGGCCAGCGAAGCCATCTACCGCCTCGCCCGCGCGGCCCGCGACGGTCGCCCGGCCAGCGAGGATATCCGCATCATCGGCGGCCTCGGCGGCTCGGCCGGTGGCTCCTCCAAACCTTTCTGGTACCGCGTCGGCGTCCGCGCGCTCCCCGAGGTCGACGGCGCCGGCAAGCCACTGGTGCTTTGGAGCGTCGAGGACATCACCCGCGACCGCGAACGGCAGGACAACGCCTTCGCCGAGCTGCAGCGCGCCATCGACTACCTCGATCACGCCCCCGCCGGCTTCTTCTCGGCCGACGCGCGCGGCCACATCCAGTATCTCAACTCCACCCTCGCCGACTGGCTCGGCTACGATCTCGCCGAGTTCGAGACTGGCGCCATCCGCCTCGATGACGTGGTCCGCGGCGACGGCGCGAGCCTGCTGATGCGGGGCAGGGCGGATGGCGAGATCCGTACCGAGATCATCGACATCGACCTCGTCCGCCGCAACGGCACCACCTTCCCGGTCCGCCTGATGCACCGGGCAGCGCGCCTTGCCGATGGCGAGCTTGGCGAAACCCGCACTCTCGTGCTCGATCGCCGCCAGGGCACGGACAACGAGGAGGCGCTGCGCGCCGCCGAAGTCCGCTTCTCGCGCTTTTTCAACGACACGCCCTTCGCTATCGCCACGCTCGACCGGTCCGGGCGCATCGTCCGCACCAACGCTCCGTTCAGCCGCATCTTCGGCTGGACCGGGTCCGAGCAGTCGATCGACCTCAAACCTATGGCCGAGCTCATCGGCGAAGGTAGCCGCGAAGCTTTCGCCAAGGCCGTCGCGGCAGCCATAGGCGGCAAGTCCGAGATCGAGCCGGTCGACGCGACGCTCGTCTCGGGGGGCGACCACGCCGTGCGCCTCTACATTTCGGGCTCCGAGGAGGTGGAGGGCTCTGCGGAGCACGTCAACGTCTACGCGCTCGACATGACCGAGCAGCGGAAACTCGAAGCGCAGTTCGCGCAAGGCCAGAAGATGCAGGCGGTCGGGCAGCTGGCAGGTGGCGTCGCGCACGATTTCAACAACGTGCTCACTGCCATTATCGGCTTCGCCGACCTGCTGCTGTTGAAGCACAAGCCGGGTGACCCGAGCTTCGCCGACCTGATGTCGATCAAGAACAGCGCCAATCGCGCTGCCGGCCTCACGCGCCAGCTCCTCGCCTTCTCGCGCCGCCAGACGCTCCGCCCGCAGGTGCTGGAGGTGCCGGGCCACCTCGACGATCTAACCGTGCTGCTGAAGCGCCTCATCGGCGAACAGATCACGCTGGGCGTGGAGCACTCCAACCCGGTCTGGCCGGTCAAGGCCGACCTGGTACAGCTCGAGCAGGTGGTCGTCAACCTTGTGGTCAATGCGCGCGACGCCATGCCGAATGGCGGTGCGATCACGCTCCGGACCCGCAACGTCACCGAGGCCGAAGCCGCCACCTACACTTATACCGGCATGCCCGCCGCCGAGTACGTGCTGATCGAGGTCGAGGACACCGGCACAGGCATGCCGCCCGAAGTGCTGGAGAAGATCTTCGAGCCCTTCTTCTCCACGAAGGAGCTCGGCAAGGGCACCGGTCTCGGGCTCTCGACGGTCTACGGCATCGTCAAGCAGTCGGCCGGCTTCATCTACCTCGACTCCGAAGTGGGCAAGGGCACCACCTTCCGCATCTTCCTGCCGCGCTACATCCCGGCGGAGAACGAGGCGCCGGTGAAGCAGGTCGCCGCGCAGGTGAAGGACCTCACCGGCCACGAACGCATCCTTCTCGTCGAGGACGAGGACACGGTGCGCGCCTTCTCGGCCCGTGCGCTCCGCACGACGGGCTACGAGGTGTTCGAAGCCGATTCAGGCGACGAAGCGCTCGACGTACTGGAAGACCTGGACTGGACCCTCGACCTGATGATCTCCGACGTCGTCATGCCCGAGATGGACGGCCCGACGCTCCTCACCAAGGTTCGCGAGCGACTACCCAATCTGAAGGTCATCTTCGTTTCGGGCTACGCCGAGGAAAGCGTCCGTCAGGATATTGCCGACGATCAGAGCGTCGAATTCCTGCCCAAGCCGTACTCGCTCGACCAGATCAACACCAAGGTCAAGGACGTGCTCGGCAAGATCGGCGAGCCGGCAGAGTAGCGGTCGGGCAGCGGCGCAGTGGCGTAAACCCGGGGCAGGGCCTATATGTCCGCGATGGACCAGTCCCCCGCCAAGCTCGATCAGTTCCTCGCCGCCCTCGCTACCGCCATAGCCGAGGGCACCTTCGTGCGCCTGTCGCTGCGCAATCATTTCGGCGCCGACGAGACGCTGAAGAGCATCGACATCAAGCCCGTCACCATCCGCGGCGAGTTGAAGCTCGGCTTCACGCTTCATCACCAGACGCGCGACCTGATCCAGAACCACCCTCCCAAGGGCGCCATCGGCCAGTTGCGCAAGCTGCTTAGCCAGGATTTTCGCCAGGGCTTCCTCTACACCACCACGCAGGACCTGCTCTACGACACCCAAGGCAAGTCGCCGAAGCTCAGGCAGTCGGCGCCGACCAGCAAGAGTGCAGCGACCCTGGAGCATGACCGGACCAAGAAGCGACTGATCCCGGCCGCCGGCAAGCCGTACCTCGAGGCACTCGGCGTCACCGATGCCGAAGGCAACGTACTGAAGAACTCAGGCGACAAGTTCCGTCAGATCAACCGCTACGTCGAAATCCTCGCTCCGCTGCTGAAGGCAATCCCGCCCGAGCGCATGCGCCGCATCCTCGATATGGGTGCCGGCAAGGGCTACCTCACCTTCGCCGTTGCGGACTACGTCGCCAACACCCTGGGCCGCGAGACAGACGTCGTCGGCGTCGAGTTCCGCGACGAACTGGTCAAGCTCTGCAATGGCATCGCGGCGGCATCGAAGCTGGACCACCTCAGCTTCTCCGCCGGCAGCATCGAGAACTTCGATTCCACCGGCGCCGATGTCCTCATCGCGCTCCACGCCTGCGACACCGCCACCGACGATGCCATCGCCAAGGGCATCGCCGCCGAGTCCGAACTGATCGTGGTCGCCCCGTGCTGCCACAAGCAGATCCGCCGTGAGATGGAAACGGCGAACCACCAGACCGACCTCGACTTCGTCACTCGCCATGGCATCTTCATGGAACGCGAAGCGGAGATGGTCACCGACGCCATGCGCGCCATGATCCTCGAATATTACGGCTACTCGACCAAGGTCTTCGAGTTCATCGGCACTGAGCACACGCCCAAGAACGTCCTGATCGTCGGACAGAAGACGCGGCGCGGGCGGGACGCGTCCCAACTCAAGAGGTTCAAGGACGCAAAGGCCTATTTCGGCATCCGAAAACATTACCTCGAGGATGCGGTTGGACTGGCCTGAGCTTCAGGTCGAAACGGCAAGTTCGACCCCCGGTTGGCAGGCATGCTGCTGACTCTGTAGTCGGCAGGTAATATCCCGTGCGAAATACAGTTCGGCTAGGCTCCAGCATGGGTCACGGAATGAGTTGATCTTGGTGCCCTCCGGGTCAGCCTTGTCGCAATTGCTAAATACATGTACTATATTTCGCCGTCACATAGAAGGTAGGGCCACGGTGCCGA
>JAEYTN010000008.1 GCA_023433985.1 Pseudomonadota bacterium
GCTGAAAGCCGCTCCATCTGCGAGCGCACCTGCTGGCGGAAAATGTCGATCGGGGCCAGTTTGTCGGCCTGGCGAGCGTGCCAGAAGGTCCAGCCGTTGCAGGCTTCCGCCCCCTGTACCAGCGCACCCACCCGGTGGATCGAGCCCATGTGTTGGCCGGAGACCAGCGAGCCATCCGCCCGCACCAGAGCGCTCCACCGCTGCCGGTCGTCGTAAAGCTCGGTGCCTGGCGCAATCAGCCCCATCTCGACCAGCGAGCCGAACGCCACCCGCGGCGCGGCGCGCTTCGGCACAGCGGTTTCCACCACCTGCGCCCCGAGCGGCCTGATCGAAGCGATGCGCTTGAGCGCCCCTGCGATATAGGTGTCCTCGCGCTCGATGCCGATGAAGTGCCGGCCGAGTTTCTTGGCCACCGCCCCGGTAGTCCCCGTGCCGAAGAAGGGGTCGAGCACCACGTCGCCGGGCTTCGTCGTGGCGGAAATCACCCGGTAGAGCAGGGCCTCGGGCTTCTGCGTCGGATGCAGCTTCTCGTCGTCTTGCCCCTTCAGGCGCTCGGCGCCGGTGCAGATCGGGAACAGCCAGTCCGACCGCATCTGCACGTCGTCATTGGCCTGCTTCAGCTGCTCATAGTTGAATGTCGGGCGGCTCGTCCGCGATTTCGAGGCCCAGATCAGCGTCTCATGGGCGTTGGTGAAGCGCGTGCCGCGGAAGTTCGGCATCGGGTTGGCCTTGCGCCAGATCACGTCGTTCAGCAGCCAGAAATCGAGATCCTGCAGCGCCGCGCCGACGCGGAAGATGTTGTGGTACGAGCCGATCACCCAGATCGCCCCATCCGGCTTCAGCACCCGCCGCGCCGCCTTCAGCCAGGCGCGGGTGAACACGTCGTAGTGGGCAAAGCTGTCGAACTTGTCCCAGTCGTCGTCCACCCCATCGACCTTGCTCTGGTCGGGCCGGGTAAGGCCCTGTTCGAGCTGCAGGTTGTACGGTGGATCGGCGAAAATCAGATCCACCGACCCGGCCGGAAGGGCATTCATGTGTTTGATGCAATCGCCCACGAGAATGGTGTCGATGGGGAGCACGAGGCTCCCCTCCGCATTGGCCTCGCCGGCCATACGCGCGGTACGCAACATGTACTCGAACCCTGACGCAAAACTAACGAGTTCGGTTGTAAGCCGTTAGGGTTAAACGGGATTTAAGGCCGAGGGTTAGCGAGAAGTTAAAGGCCCTATTGGGGCTATGCCGCCGCGCCCCGGACCCGCGCGGCTTCGGCGCACGGCGCAAAATCCATCCGGTGGTGCCGGCCCGGCCCATGCTCGCTCAGCGCCTTGAGATGCACCGGCGCCGAATAGCCCTTGTGGCTGTCGAAGCCGAAATGCGGCTCCTCGCAATGCATGATCTGGCACATCCGGTCGCGCGTCACCTTCGCCACGATCGACGCCGCCGCGATCGACACCGAGCGCCCGTCGCCGCCGATCACCGTCTCGGTGGGCCACAGCATGTCTTTGGGCCTGGTGTTGCCGTCCACCAGCACGTAATCGACCTTCACCGGGAGGTTCAGCACCGCCTGACGCATCGCCCACATCGAGGCCCAGAGGATATTGAGCTTCTCGATGATCTTGGGCGGCGCCACCGCAACGGATACGGCCACAGCCGAAGCCATGATCTTCTCGTAGAGCTCCTCGCGCTCGTCGGCCGTCAGCTGCTTGGAATCGTTGAGCCCCGCCGGCACCCGGCGATGGTTGAGCACTACGGCGGATACCACGACCGGCCCGGCCAGCGGCCCGCGCCCCACTTCGTCCACCCCACACACGATCCTGGCGCCGTTCCGCATCGCCCGGCGCTCGAGCTTCAGGTCGGGAACGCTGGGAATGATCGGAGTCGTCGGCGAATCGGCGCGCATGCCAGAATCATCCGCGTCGACAGCCGAGAGGGCAAGCGCGTAGTCATTCATCGGGCATTCAGCCGCACAAAGTCAGTTGAAGCAGTGTTGGCGCGGTGACACTCTCGCGCCGCAGCTGGGGAGGCCTCCATGACCGGTCTGATCATTCTTGCCATCGTCGTGGCCGTCATCGGCTATGCGATCTTTCTCTACAACGACTTGGTGTCCAAGCGGCAGCTCAAGGAAGAGGGCTGGTCCGGCATCGATGTGCAGCTGAAGCGCCGCACCGACCTGATCCCCAACCTCATGGAAACCGTCCAAGGCTACATGGGCCACGAACGTGACACGCTTGAGGCCGTCACCAAGGCCCGCGCCGACGCCACCGCCGGCGCCAACGCTAGCCCCGCCGAGCGCTCCGCCCTCGAAGGCGCCCTGTCCGGCGCCCTCGGCCGGCTGCTCGCCATCGCCGAGGCCTATCCCGACCTCAAGGCCAACACCACCTTCCTCGAGTTCCAGGACGCGCTGCGCGGCGTCGAGGACGAAATCCAGCTCGCCCGCCGCTACTACAACGGCGCCGTCCGCAACCTGAACACCGCGGTCGAGAGCTTCCCCCAGAACGTCATCGCCAACGCCTTCAAGTTCGAGAAGGACGAGTACTTCGAACTCGAAAACGAAGCCGACCGCGCCGTCCCGTCGGTGAAGTTCTGACGTTGGAGCGAGACGTGGACGCTCCCGCCGCCAGCTTCGCTGGTTTATCTCGCCGGCTGCGCGGCGGCGGGTCGAATGGGGCTAAGCGCATCGGCAACGACCAATCACCGGCGTCGCGGGTGGTCCTCCACCGCGAAGCGGGGGAGGGGGACCATGCGAAGCATGGTGGAGGGGGCGTCAGCGCGCTCTACGCCCTCCTCCTCGTCCTCCTGACCCTCCTCTTCACCCTCCCCGCCCTCGCCGAAGAGGCCATCACCTCCTTCTCCACCGACATCACCCTGCGCGCCGATAGCTCCGTCGAGGTGCTCGAAACCATCACCGTCAATGCCGAGGGCAACCAGATCCGCCGCGGCATCTTCCGCGATATCCCGACCTTGCTGGTCAACCCGGACAACTCCCGCCTCCGCTCCGACCTCACCGTCCTCGACGTGAAGCGCAACGGCCGCGCCGAGCCCTACACGCTCGAAAGCATCGGCGCCGGCTTCCAGCGCATCCGCATCGGCGACCCCGACGTCTTCCTCTCGGACGGCCCGCACACCTACGCCA
>JAEYTN010000094.1 GCA_023433985.1 Pseudomonadota bacterium
GGTATGAGCCGATCTACAACACCACCAAGGCGGCGCTGATGATGTTCTCCAAAACCCTCGCCAACGAGGCGGTGGGCGACAATGTCCGGGTCAACACGGTCAACCCCGGCCTCGTCCTCACCCCCGACTGGATCAAGACCGCCAAGCAGATCGCCGGCGACAAGTGGGAAGCCCACCTCCAGTCCGTCGCCGACGAAGCCGGCGGCATGAAACGCTTCGCCACCCCGGAAGAACTCGCGAACTTCTTCGTCTTCATGAGCTCGGACAAGGCGAGCTACTCGACCGGCAGCACGTATTTCGTCGATGGCGGGTGGCTGAAGACGGTATAACCCGTCCCAGCTACTCGGCTGCCGCCTGCGCTGCCGCCTCCACCGCCGGTCGCCCGCCCCGCGCGATCGTCCATACCACCGGGATTGCCACCAGCGGGACGAGGGCGAAGAGCCAGTAGAGCCAGTTGGCGGCGGCAATCACACCCCGCACGCTCTCGCCCGAGGCGAGGCCGGCGGCGTTGACGATCACGCCCGCCACCGCGGCGCCAAAGCCCGAGGCGAAGAGCTGTACCATCGAGATCGAGGCGGAGGTGAGGTCGCCCTCGCCGGCCGGGGCCGAGTGCAGTAGCCGCGCGGAGATGTGCGGCCACGAGATGCCGATACCGGTGCCGAGCAGCAGCAGCGCCACGCCTACCGGTACCAGCGGCAGGATTTCACCGGCGCGGTTGTCGACGCCGATGAAGAGCGCCAGCCCGACGAGCCCCAGCAGTTGCAACGTCGGCCCGAGCACCAGCACGACGCGCTCGCGCCCGCCGGTCCAGTTGGCGACCACGACCGAGCCGCCGCTCCAGCCCACGGCCACCAGCGCCACGAGATAGCCGGCAGTCAGCGGCGCCTGGCCGTGCAGTTGCTGCAGGAACAGCGGCACGAACATGTCGCAGATGATCGCCACGTTGAGCAGCAGCATGGCGGCGAACAGCGCGGCAAGGCCGGTGCCGAGCGTGAAGGTGCCGCGCGGGAACAGATGATTTTCGCGGTGCTGGTCGATCACGCCCAGCGCGAGGATCGCCAGCACCGCGAGCCCGACCAGGAGCGCCGGCAGCACAACGCCCTCGGTCAGGATGGAAGCCACTGAAATGGCGGCAACGGCGCCGATCAGCAGCATGATCTGGAGTACGGGAAGCCGCGTCATCCCGGTCTCGCCGCTCGAGCGCGGGATGACGCGGAGCGCGAGCAGCGCCAGGAGCGCCGAGCAGGGGACGATGAGGAAGAAGGCGAGCCGCCAGCCATCGAACGCGGCGAACACACCGCCGATCGCCGGCCCGATCACCGTCGAGACACACCATACCGACGAGATCAGCGCGAAGGCGCGGCCCCACAGCTCCTGCGGGAACATCACGCGGATCATCGAATAGCTCATCGCGGTGAGGAGGCCGGCGCCAAAACCCTGCACGGCACGGCCGGCGAGCATCGTCTCCATGTTCGGCGCCAGGGCGCAGATCAGGCTGCCGATGCCGAAACCCACCGCGGCGAAGATGTAGATGCCGCGCGGACCGAAGTTGAACGGCCGCACCGCCGCAAAGATGGCGGCGATGATCGAGGCCACGATGAACACCGTGGTGTTCCAGGCGAACAGCTCGAGTCCGCCGATCTCGCCCACCACCGAAGGCAGCAGCGTGGCGACGATGAAGGTTTCGAGCGCCTGCAGCCCCACGCCCGAGGCGAGCGTGATGGCGCCCAGCGCCCGCCCGCCCGAGAACATCGCCCCCCAGGAATTGTCGACCGAACTCTCCGCTGCCGCCGCCATCGTCGTCCTCACTGGCCTTGCCGTGCCGCATGCTCTACAACCTCAAGCGTACTTGAGGTAAAGGGCAAAAGCGAATGCCACGCGAATTTACTGTCGGACAGGTGGCGGAGCGGAGCGGGCTCGCCGTTTCGGCGCTCCACTTCTACGAGACGAAGGGCCTGATCCGCTCGCGCCGCACGGCCGGCAACCAGCGCCGCTACGACCGCGACGTGCTGCGTCGCCTCGCCATCATCCGCATGGCGCAGGAGCTCGGCATCCCGCTCAGCGAGGTCGGCGAGGCGCTGTCGCAGGTGCCGCTCGGCCATAGCCCCAGCGCCGAGGATTGGCGGCGCATGTCCGAGCTCTGGTACGAAAAGCTCGACCGCCGCGTCACCATGCTTACCCGCATGCGCGACGAGCTCAACGGCTGCATCGGCTGCGGCTGCCTCTCCACCACCAGCTGCCCCCTGATGAACGCCGGTGACAAGCTGGCCGGGGAGGGCAGCGGCCCGAGGCGTCTGCTGCGCCCGGGCAGGGAAACTTACAAGAGCTGAGCCTCGGCCCGCTCGGATAGCAGCAGGAACCAGCCCGAGTGAGTCGCCGTTTCCCACGCAGCGTCACACCGAGACCCAGCGTCATGGACCTCCTCGCCACCATCGGCCTCGAAGATACCCACACGCCGCTTCACGTCATCTTCATCCGCCTCGTCATCGCGACGCTTCTGGGCGCGCTGATCGGCTACGAGCGGGCGCAGACCTCCACTGCCGGGCTGCGCACCCACATCCTCATCGCCCTCGCCGCCACGCTCTTCACCTCGCTGGTGTTCGAGATCTTCCACACCGCGCTCGAGGCAGGCAGCCAGAACCCCGATCCGATCCGCGCCATCGAGGCGGTGACGGCCGGCATCGCCTTCCTCGGCGCGGGGGCGATCTTCCAGCAGCGGGGCAGCGTGCAGGGGCTCACGACCGGCGCCGGCATGTGGCTGGCGGGTGCAGTCGGTGTCGCAACGGCGCTCGGCTACTACCTCATCGCCGTCGCCACGGCGGTGCTGGCGGTCATCGTGCTCGCCGCGATGCGCAGGTTCTCGCACCACGTCGTCCAGAAGGACGCCGATGCCGACGACGAGCGCCAGAATATCGAAAATGGAACCGCCCCGGACTGACGAGCGCGGTCGCGGCCCGGGAGGGTGGCCGCAACCGCGCTTGGTGCTCGCTTGCTCGGGTCCAGGACTTGCGAGCCGCCAGTAGACCGAAGGCGGAGCAGCGACAGGAGAAACGCGCTCCACCTCCGGCGCTGGTTCAGCCGCCGTGGGAGGGAACACGGCGGCTGCCAGTGGGGGCCGGCGAACTTGGGGTGCCGGCCCGGCCACCCGGAGCCGCAGGGAGTCGGCATCCGGATGGGTCTAGATGGGACCGCAAGCGGTCGCCGCGTGAGGGAAACGCGGCGACCGGCAGTCCCAGGACCGGCGTACTTGGGGTGGCCGGTCCGTCCCCGCCCGCGTCTGCTACAGGGACTACTGCGCGCGGGCGGAACTCAGTGAACTCGAACCGGAGGCTGCTTGGGACAGCCTCCGGCGGGAGGAGCGGGGAGCGCGCTTGGGAATGCAATCGGCAGTGGCCTGCCAAAAACAACGCGCTCCCCGCAAGGCACGTAACCTGTGGACGCAGTAGTTACGTGCCGACTGCTTCCAGGCGCTGGTTGCGCACCCAGAAACTCACGTTCGCCGCAGCTTCGCGACGATAAAAATCGATGTTGGGCTGCCGCTGGAACACAGCATCGGCCCCGGCCTCCAGCAGCACCTCGCGAACCTCGCGGTCGAGCGACGGCGCCATGGCGGCAATCAGCAGCGCTTTCCCGTCGGGCATCGCGCGCAGCTTGCCGATGAACTCGGCGGTCGCGTTGCTCGACGACTTGAGGTCAACGATCACCAGTCCCGGCAGCGTCGCCGTGCCGTCGCGCAGCAGCTTGCCCAGTTCGGTCTCGGCCAGAAGCTCGCCGTCGAACCAGCTCACCGAAGGCGCGCCATGGGCGAGCAG
>JAEYTN010000209.1 GCA_023433985.1 Pseudomonadota bacterium
AGGCGTACCTGAGCGACACGAACGCGTCGCGGATGTCCTCGCGTTCGAGGAAGGCCGCTAGCACCAGCCCGTCGGGCAGCACCGAGGCCATGTCCTTGCTCGAGTGGACGCCCAGGTCGATCTCCCCGGCAAGCAGCGCCGTCTCGATTTCCTTCGAGAACAGCCCTTTGCCGCCCGCCTCGCTGAGCGGCCGGTCGGTCAGCCGGTCGCCGGTGGTGGTAAAGCTGCGGATCGCGATGGCATCGGTCGGCACGCCATGCGCCGCCGCCAGCAGCCGCTGCACTTCGTGCGCCTGCCACAGCGCCAGCACCGAGCCGCGGGTACCGATGGTGAGCAGGGGGGCCGATTGCATTTCAGGACATACCTATATAGGCGAGAGCCGGGCCCGGCTTAACCCTAGCGGCCCGGCCGGACAAGGTTCATGCGAGTTCTGGGCATCGAAACCAGCTGCGACGAAACCGCCGCCTCGATCGTCGAGCGCGGCGCGGACGGGCGCGCCACCATCCTTTCCAACGTCGTCCGCAGCCAGCTCGACGAGCACGCGGCCTTCGGCGGCGTCGTCCCCGAACTGGCGGCGCGGGCGCATGTGAGCTGGCTCGACCACATCATCGCCGAAGCGTCCGAGACCGCGGGCGTGCCGCTCGCCCAGGTCGATGCGATTGCCGCCACGGCCGGACCGGGCCTGATCGGCGGCGTGCTGGTCGGATTGACCACCGCCAAGGCGCTGGCGGCCGCACTCGACAAGCCGCTGGTGGCGGTGAACCACCTCGAGGCGCATGCGCTCACCGCGCGGCTGACCGATGGCGTCGCCTTCCCCTACCTGATGTTGCTGGTCTCCGGCGGGCACAGCCAGTTCGTGCTTGTGCGCGGCGTGGGCGACTACCAGCGCTGGGGCACCACCATCGACGACGCGCTGGGCGAGGCCTTCGACAAGGTGGCGAAGCTGCTGGGGCTCGGCAATCCCGGCGGGCCGCAGGTCGAGAAGATGGCGCGCCTCGGCAACCCCGGCCGCTTCAGGTTCCCTCGTCCGCTGCTCAAGGAAGAGCGGCTCGATTTCTCCTTCTCGGGCCTGAAGACCGCGGTACGCCTCGCCGCCGAGCAGTACGCCCCCCTCGACGACCAGACCGTTGCCGACATCTGCGCCAGCTTCCAGCGCACCGTGGCCGAGATCGTCGCTACGCGGGCGAAGGCGGCGCTGGCGAGATACCGTGCGGAGTTGCCCGGCCACGACCCGGTGCTGGTGGTGGCAGGCGGCGTCGCCGCCAACCGCATCATTGGCACCGCCCTCCACGAGGCGGCCGAAGCGGCGGGTGCGCGGCTGGTAGTTCCGCCGGTGCCGCTGTGTACCGACAACGGCGCCATGGTGGCCTGGGCCGGGGCGGAGCGCCTGGCGCTCGGCGCCGCCGACCCGCTCGATTTCGCCGCCAGGGCGCGCTGGCCGCTCGACAGCGCCGACATGGGTCTATCCCACCATGGCGCTTGAGCGCGTTGCAGTTGTCGGCGCCGGCGCCTGGGGCACCGCCCTGGCGCAAGCCGCCGCCATTGCCGGGCGCGAGGTGGTGCTGGTCGGCCGCGACCCGGCGGCCATTGCCGAGATCAACGGCAAGCACACCAACAGCGCCCACCTGGGCCAGCAGCCGCTGTCGCCGGCCATCAGCGCCGCCCACGCCCTGCCCGATGCCGATATCGTCGTCCTCGCCGTGCCGGCGCAGGCCAGCCGCGAGGCGCTGCGGCAGCACGAGGCCGGGCTGCGCGGCAGGCCGGTGGTGCTCACGGCCAAGGGGCTCGAGCACGGCAGCCTCAAGCGGCAGAGCGAAGTGCTGGCCGAAGTGGCGCCGGCAGCCATTCCCTTCGTCCTTTCCGGCCCGAGCTTTGCCGCCGATGTCGCCGCCGGCCGTCCGACGGCAGTGACGCTGGCGGGCGACGACCCCGAGCTGACCTCCGATGTCGCGGCCGCGCTCGCCGGCCCGACCTTCCGCCTCTATGCCGCCGACGACCGGCTTGGCGTCGAGCTCGCCGGCGCGCTCAAGAACGTCTACGCGCTGGGTTGTGGCGCGGTCGAAGGCGCCGGCCTCGGCGCCTCGGCCCGCTCGGCAATGATTGCGCGCGCCTTCGCCGAACTGACCCGGCTGGTGGTGCGGATGGGCGGCAGCGCCAGCACGCTCACCGGGCTCGCCGGACTCGGCGACCTCACGCTAAGCTGCACCTCGACGCAGTCGCGCAACTACCGCACCGGCATTGCGCTGGGCCGTGGCGAGAGCACCGCCGGCATCGGCCTCGCCGAAGGCGTCGCCACCGCGCCGGTGGCGAAGTCCCTGGCCGACCGGCTGGGCATCGACGCGCCGCTCATCGATGCGGTAAACCTGCTCCTCGCGGGGGGCGCCACCATCAACGAAATCGTCGCCGGCCTGATGTCGAGGCCGCTGAAGCGGGAGGACTGACTTTGCTTTTTGCCCTGATTGCCCATGACAAGCCCGGTGGGCTCGCCAAGCGCCAGGCGGTGCGCCCCGAGCACCTGAAGCACCTCGAGGCGCTGGGCGAGCGCGTGGTGCTCGCCGGTCCCTTCCTCGACGACAATGGCGACATGACCGGCACCTTCATGGTGATCGAGGCCGAAAGCTATGCCGACGCCAAGTCAACCTTCGACCGCGATCCCTACATCCTCGAAGGCGTCTTCGATTCGGTCACCATCAAGCGCTGGAACCTGACCATCAACAAGACGAAGTGAGGTCGTCGCCATGGCCTACTGGCTGATGAAGTCCGAGCCCGACGTGAACTCCTACGACGACGTGGTGAACCGCGGCGTTCCCGAGGAATGGCACGGCGTGCGCAACTACACCGCCCGCAACAACATGAAGGCGATGCAGCTGGGCGACCGCGCCTTCTTCTATCACTCCAATATCGGCAAGGAGATCGTCGGCATCATCGAGGTGGTGGCGCTGGCGCACCCCGATTCCACCGCCGAGCCGAACGAGAAGGGCAAGGTGGTGTGGGAATGCGTCGACGTCATCCCCGTCGGCAAATTGCCCCGCCCGGTGACCCTGGCCGAAATCAAGGCCACCCCCGAGCTCGCCGACATGGAACTGGTGCGCCTCTCCCGCCTGTCCGTCTCCCGGGTCACCGACGCCGAGTGGAAGCTCCTCTGCAAGATGGGCGGGCTCTAGGCGCCAGGGCCCTCGACCAGCCCTTCGTTCCCGAGGCGCTGACCCCTCCGTGATCCCCCACCGCGCTAGTGGGGAAGGGGACCAGCCGCAGGCTCTGGTGGAAGGGGGCGTGCGGCCTCCGCCCTTACCCTCGCTGGTTGCCGTCGCGCGGCACGAACTCGTAGTAGTCGTCGAGCACACCCGGCCGCTCGTCTTCCACCAGCAGGCCGAAATTCTGGCCGTCGAATTCCTTGAACCAGTCGTCCCAGTCGACGAGGTCGAGCCCCCCGATCCGGTCGCCATACTGGTTCTCGCCGGCGTTGAGCGCCATCTGGTCGAACACGATGCGCAGCACCGGGGCGCCGGGTACTCCGGTCGGGCGGTCCTCGATCGCCGGGTTGCCGGAGCGGGCCGCGGCCCACTGGCGGATTTCCTCGTGATCGGTCAGCACCTGGGTCATCGTGTCTTGCCTTTCTCGCTTTGACGCTGGGGCCAGCATAGCCGTTTTGGCCCACCGGCTTAAGTGCCTCGAACGGCAACGGTTCCGCCGGAAATTGCGGCGTCGGGACACGTGCCGCATTAACTTCTTCTTCTGCTTGCGGCTCATACATTGCGCCCGATAAGGACGCAGAACCCGAATGGCCGGCGCGAGCTTCATCCTCGCCATCAACCTGTTCATCGCAGCGCTGTTTGCGCTCGCGTTCTTCCTCATTGCCGCCACCAACCGCAATGACGGCACGCCGCGCTGGTTCGCCCTCGCCTACTGCTTTGGCCTGCTCTACATCGGCGCCGAGATCATCCTGCCGATCCAGGTCAACGCCCGGCTGACCTACACTGCCGGCTTTGCGGCCTTCCTCGGCGCCGTGAGCTCGGTGACGGTTGGCGTCGCCTCGCGCTATCGTCAGCCGATACCCTGCATCCTCATCGGCGTCACCGCTGTGCTGTCGATCCTTGCCAACTGGTTCGCCTACGATATCGGCCGCGACTCGGCGCTTCGGATGTTCGCCTACCAGGCGCCCTACGCCTTGATGCAGGCGATCGCCGCGCTGCTGATCTGGCGCTCGCGCCGGCGCCAGCCGATCGATGTGGCGCTGATGTTCCTGTTCGGCCTGAGCGTACTGCAGTTCCTCTCCAAGCCACTCGTGGCCCAGCTGACCGGCGGCGCCGGCGACTTCGCGCAGAGCTACATCGCCACCACCTACGCGCTCTACTCGCAGTCCGCGGGCGCCATCCTCCAGGTGGCGGTAGGCCTGCTGATGCTGATGCTGCTGGTGCGCGACATGCTGGTCGAGATCACCGCCCGCTCCGAGACCGATCCGCTCTCGTCGCTGCTCAACCGCCGCGGCTTCGAGGAGCGCGCCGTCGCGGCCCTGGCCGCCGCAACGCAGCACGGCATGTCCGTGTCGCTGGTCGCGAGCGACCTCGACAACTTCAAGGCCATCAACGACGGTTTCGGCCACGAAACCGGCGACCAGGTGATCATTGCCTTCGCCAACCTGCTCGCGGCCGATCCGCCGCCCAAGTCGGTGGTCTGCCGGATGGGCGGGGAGGAGTTCGCCGTGCTGCTGCCGGGCGCCAATCTCGCGGCGGCGCGCCTCTACGCCGAGAGCCTGCGCGCGGCCTTCGCCAGCCTGCCGATCGGCGCGCTCCCCGCGCATATGCAGGTAACGGCGAGCTTCGGTGTCGCCGAATACGATGGGTTGGAGAGCCTCTCGGACCTGCGCCGCCGGGCTGACGCCGCGCTCTATGTCAGCAAGCGCGGCGGCCGCGACCGGGTCAGCATCGCGGCCGATCCGGATGCCGACGCCATGCCGGCGCATCCTCTCGCGGGGACGACGGCGATGCGCCGGGCCTGAGAGCTCAGTTCAGCTCGCGGCGCTCGATGAACTCGTAGCTCGGCTGCTTTTCGCCGGTGACGCGCAGCGCGAGGTTCTGGCGGTCCAGCTCCGCCAGCCAGGCGCTCCACGAGACGGGGCTCATGCCGTCGTCCTGGCTCGGCGTCTGCGTCGGCGGCGCCTGTTCGCGCGAAAAGCTCAACGTCAGTTTCGACTTCATCATCCCCATCCGGTCACGGATGCGGCTGATGGCGGGCTGCCCCTTGCGGGCGCTGACCCAGTTCTGGATGTCGCTATGCTGTACGAGTGTATGGGTGTTCATGACAGGCCTCCCCTCAGATGCCGCAACGAACGATTGTCGACTTGGTTCCTCGCCGCATCGACCGTCCGACGGCATTGTGTCCGCAATAGGAACCTATCGCACTAACCTGTGAGTTACGTGACGGGACGACCCCGTCGCGACGTAATCGGGAGCTGTTTTGCCGAGCCGATTCGCGGCTTCCCACTTGGCCCGGCGCGCTATGCGGCAACCGCCACGTCGAGCGCCAGCGTGATCATTTCCTTCAGCGAACTCTGCCGCTCGTCGGCGGAAAGCTCGGCATGGGTGATGAGGCAGTCCGTCATCGTGCAGATGGCGAGCGCCTGCCGCTCGAAGCGTGCCGCGAGCGTGTAGAGCGCCGCCGCCTCCATCTCTACCCCGAGGATCCCGTGCGCCGGCAGCCGGCCATATCCCGCCAGTCCCGGCTCGATGTGGTAGAAGATGTCTGACGAGAGCATGTTGCCAACGTGGTACCGCATTCCCGCCTGCTCGGCCCGCTCCACCGAGTCCCGCAGCAGCGCGAAATCGGCGATCGGGGCGAAGCTGAACGGCGTGAACGCGTCGCGCACGATGGCGCTGTCGGTGGTCGCGCCCTGCGCGATGATGAGATCCCGCACCTTCACCTTGGCGTTGAGCCCGCCGCAGGTTCCGACGCGGATCAGCTTCTTGAGCCCGTAGACGTTGATCAGCTCGTGCACGTAGATGGACAGGGAGGGCTGCCCCATGCCGGTCGCCTGCACCGAGACGGGCTTGCCCTTCCACTTGCCGGTGAAACCGAGGCAGTTGCGCACCGAGTTCACTTGGCGCGCTTCCTCGAAGAAGTTCTCGGCGATCCACTTGGCGCGCAGCGGGTCGCCCGGCAGCAGCACGGCTTCGGCATAATCGCCCGGCTTGGCGTGGTTGTGGGGGGTCATGGGCAGCCTCCTGTTTTGAGGCAAGGCGTAGCCGCCCGCGCTCCGCGCTGCAAGGGTCAGCGCCGGTTGGCGGCTGCCCCCGCTGGTGCCCCTGTAAGACCGAGGTCGACCACGATTTCCGCCGCGTTGACCCCCGAGGCGTCGTCGGAGGCAAGGAACAGCGCAGCCCTGGCGATCTCCTCGGGCTGCAGCATGCGCCCCAGCGGCGTCGAGCCGCCGAGCGCCCTCTCGAGGTGCGCCCGCGCCTCCGGCGTCGGCGCCGAGGCGTCCCAGATCGCCGTGTCAGTAGCCCCCGGCACCACGACATTGACGCGGATCCCCCTTGGTGCGAGGTCCGCGGCCAGCGAACGTGCCATCGCCCGCACCGCCGCCTTGCTCGCCGCATAGGCGGCCTGGCCGGCATTGCCGAGCGTCGCGATCACCGAGCCGTTGAAGATCAGCGAAGCGCCTTCGCTGAGGTATGGCAGGGCGGCCTGGAGCGTCAGGAACGGGCCGGTAAGGTTGGTGGCGATGACCCGCTCGAACGTTTCGCGTGGGGTCGAGCCGAGAATGGTGCGGCCCGCGATCCCCGCATTGGCGAACACGGCGTGGATCGGCCCGAACGCCGCCGCGGTATCGGCAAACGCCCGCGCCATCGCCGCATCGTCGAGCACGTCGGCGACGAAGCCCAGCGCCGCGTCTCCCAGCTCCGCCCGCGCGGCCGCCAGCGTGTCGGCATTGCGCCCGGTGATCGCCACGCGCGCGCCTTCGGCGACGAACAGTTTCGCGGTCGCCAGCCCGATGCCCGCATTGCCGCCGGTGATGAATGCCGTCTTGCCTCCGAGGCGCATGCTCTTCTCCAGATGGTTGCATGTTGAAACTGTTGCCATCTAGCGGCAAAAGTTTCATATTGCAACCACGAACTACGGAAGCCGTCCTCCATGGTGAAACGCATCGATCCGTCAGGCGCCGAATGCCCCATCGCCCGCTCGCTCGGCCTGTTGGGCGATGGCTGGTCGTTGCTGATCGTGCGCGATGCCGTGCACGGCAAGCGCAAGTTCGGCGAGTTCCAGAAGAGCCTCGGCATCGCCAGGAACATCCTCTCGGCCCGCCTCAAGACCCTCGTCGGCTGCGGCATCCTCGAGCAGAACGAGGCGGGCGACTACGTCCTCACGCAAAAGGGCGAGGAGCTTCGCCCCGTGCTCGCCGCCTTCTGGAACTGGGGCTCCCGATGGGTGCCGCGCGCCGCTTGATTTCCTTTTGCAGGCGCGACCGGCAACCCCTATATCTGCGCCCGCATTCACCCCTTTTGGCGAGGGAGACGAGTTATGGTCGCGAAGATCTTCATCGATGGCGAAGCCGGCACCACGGGCCTGCAGATTCGTGAGCGCCTCGAGGGCCGCCGCGACCTCGAAATCATCTCGATCGACCACGACAAGCGCAAGGACCTCGCCGAGCGCAAGCGCCTGCTGAACCTCGCCGACGTCGCCATCCTCTGCCTGCCAGACGATGCGGCCAAGGAGAGCGTGTCGCTGATCGAGAACGACACCACCAAGGTGATCGACGCCTCGACCGCCTTCCGCGTCGCCGAAGGCTGGGTCTACGGCTTTGCCGAGATGGACCGGGCGCAGCCGGGCAAGATCGCGGCCGCCATGCGCGTCGCCAATCCGGGCTGCTACCCGCAGGGCCCGATCGCCACCGTGCGGCCGCTCGTCGAGGCCGGCCTGATCCCGGCCGAGTTCCCGGTCACCGTCAACGCCGTCTCCGGCTATTCCGGCGGCGGCCGGCAGATGATCGAGTCCTACGAGGGCGAGAACGGCATTCAGAGCCGCTACGCCCCCTACGCGCTCGGCTTCAACCACAAGCACCTGCCCGAGATGCGCACCTACGCTAGGCTCGCGCACGACCCGCTGTTCCAGCCCGCCGTCATCAACGTCCGGCAGGGCATGGCCACCTATGTGCCGCTGCAGCTCTGGACCCTCGACAAGGTGCCCACCGGCGCCCAGCTGCACGAGGCCATCCGCGCGCACTTCGCCGCCATCCCGCACAGCTTCGTCGAGGTGGCGCCGCTCGAGCCGCTGGAGAAGTCGCCCGAGCTCGACCCGACGGTCTACAACAACACCAACCGCATGAAGCTGCACGTCTTCGCCAACGACAAGCGCGCCCAGGCCCTGCTCGTCGCCGTCTACGACAACCTCGGCAAGGGCGCGTCGGGCGCGGCCGTGCAGAACCTCAACCTGATGCTCGGCCTCGAGGCGAATACCAGCCTAGCCGCCTGAACCGCCCTCCCCCGTAAACGGAAGGACAGCGTTTTTGCACCGGACGTAGACGGCACGGGATCTTCCCCCGTGCAACGGGGGAAGGGGACCATGCGAAGCATGGTGAAGGGGGCGGCAACAAACCCGATGCCAGATCAAGCCCTTACCGACTTATCCCCGCGCTTTCTGAACGTGC
>JAEYTN010000213.1 GCA_023433985.1 Pseudomonadota bacterium
TCATGGTGGCGCGCGAGCGTCACCCTGGCGCCCGCGTCAGCCTCGATGCGCTGTGCAAGCATTACGGCATCGACAATAGTAAGCGCGTGCTGCACGGCGCACTGCTCGACAGCGAGATCCTGGCCGACGTCTATCTGGAGCTGATCGGCGGCAAGCAGGTGAGCCTGGCGCTCGTTGCCGAAACCCATGTCGATCGCGGCGCCGCCATCCGCTACGCTCCCGCGCGCCAGCGCCCGACCCCGCTCCCCCGCCGCATCAGCGAGGCCGAGATCGACGCCCACCTCAAGTTCATCGCCGCCTTCGGCGACGACGCGCTCTGGAAATACTACGAGGACCGCGTCGAAGCCGCGGAGTAGGGCAGGGAGCCGTCGAACGCCCCCTCCACCATGCTGCGCATGATCCCCTCCCCGTTCTTCGAACGGTGGAGGATCACGGCCAGCTCAGTGTTTCATGGATCGGCAAACACCGACGTTGCGGTGCTCCTCCACCGCTTTAGCGGGGGAGGGGGACCAGCGGATGGCTGGTGGTGGGGGCGTCCGACGCTCGCGCCTCACCCCACCCCAAACGTCAAAGGCGGCTGAACGCCACCTCAGTTGGCCGTCGGTGCCGGCTTCTGCGCCGCCTGCATGCTCTGGAGGTTCTGCAGGTAGAGCTGCTGGAAATCCACCGGCTCCATCATCAGCGGCGGGAAGCCGCCCAGTTGCACCGTGTTGGCCAGCACGTGCCGCGCGAACGGGAACAGGATGCGCGGCGCCTCGATCATCAGCAGCGGCGGCAGCTGCGCCTCGGCGATGTTGCGCAGCCGGAACACGCCGCCATAGACGAGCTCGACGTTGAACAGCACCGTGGTGTCGCGCTGCGCCTTGGCGGTGAGGTTGAGCTCCACCGCATACAGGTCGTCGGCCTGCTTCTTCACGCCCACATTGATGGTGACGTTGAAGTTCGGGTTGGGCCCGCCCAGCAGCACCGAACCCGGCGCGCCTGGGTTCTCGAAGCTCAGGTCGCGGATGTACTGGCCTACCAGGCTGTAGCCCGGGGCGTTGGCGGCGTTGGCAGGCGCGGCGCCGGCCGGAGTTTCGTCAGCCATGTGAAGCAGTCCTCGTCGGAGAAAGAATTTCCGGGCGGCTGGCTAGCACCTTTGCCGCACCCGGGCAATCAGCGCGGCCGGTATTCGTCGTCGCCGAGCTCGATCGTGTCGTCCTCCACCCGCCGCTGGCCGAAGCCGTAGCCCGACCCCGTGGTGGTTGAAACCACCGTCACGCGGCTCGCGAGGAAGCGGTAGAGCAGCGTCCGTACCGGCGGGATCAGCAGCAGGATGCCCAGCAGGTCGGAGAAATAGCCCGGCAGCAGCAGCAGCATGCCGGCGATCCCCACCATCATCGCATCGGCCAGCGCGCGCGCCGGCAGCCGTCCCTGGCCCATGGTGGAGCGGATCTCGTTGAACAGCGCCAGCCCCTGCCAGCGCAGGATCAGCGATCCGGCCACCGCCGTCACCAGCACGCCGGCGAGCGTCGGCCATAGTCCCACGGCGTTGCCGATCATCACGAAGAACGCGATCTCGACCAGCGGCACGACGAGGAACACGGCGAACAGGATGCGGCCCACGGAATTTTCCTTTACCTCACTTGGCTATGCGACAATGGCTCAGCCAGATGTGAACTGGTTTCCGGCTGAGCCATTGCCTATATATAGGTATCCCTTCGCGGCTAGCGAGCCGCCATCCGGCGCGGGCGCCCAACCGAGTACAGCGACATCATGGAAGAGTTCTTCGACATCCCCACCCTGATCGTCATCGGGCTCGCCATCGTCGTGCTGTTCCGGCTGCGTCAGGTCCTGGGCACGAGGACCGGTCGCGAGCGCACGCCGCTGCAGCGCCAGAACGAGGCGGCAGCCGCCAAGGCGGGCGAGGAGAACGTGGTGCAGATGCGCCCCCGTCCCGCCACGCCGGAATCCAACGAGGATCTCGAACGCCAGCGCCGCAAGCTCGAAGGCGAGATCACCCAGTTCGCCCATGGCGACGAGGGCGTGGCGGCCGGGCTCAAGGCAATCGCCGATGCCGATTCGACCTTCACGCCCAAGAGCTTTATGGAAGGCGCCAAGGCTGCCTACGAGATGATCGTCACCGCCTTCGCCCAGGGCGACCGGCAGACGCTGAAGAACCTGCTCGAAAAGGACGTCTATGACGGCTTCGAGCGCGCCATCAAGGATCGCGAGGCCGCTGGCCGCACTGTCGATTTCACCTTCGTGGGCCTGCCCAAGGTCGAAATCTCCGACGCCGAGCTCGACAAGCGCAACGCCAGCGTCACCGTCCGCTTCCATGCCGAGGTGGTGTCCGCCACCCGCGACAAGGACGGCACGCTGATCGAGGGTAACGCCGACCAGGTCACCAACATCGCCGACGAATGGACCTTCGCGCGCAATCCCAAGTCGCGCGATCCCAACTGGAAGCTCGTCGCGACCAGCCAGCTCGAGTAGCTGGCGGTTCGGGCGCGGGGGCACCCACAATGTCTAAGCGCCGGGACGGCAAGCCCAGGTTGCCGGATTGGCACCTCTGGTTCGAAGTGTCGAAAACCGTGTCGCCGCTTCGCCCGGCGCGCCAGCCCTTCGTCGACCTCGAAGGCGAGCCCCTGCCGCTCCCCTCGGCGCCCACGCCCAAGCCCAAGCCGCATCGCCTGTTGCCTGCTATGCCGCCATACCAGTCCGATGGCCGGCCGGGCAAGAAGCCGCCGCGCCCCGGCATCGAGCCCAACCTTAAGCAGCGCCTGATGCGCGGCCGCGAGGAGATCGACGGCACCATCGACCTCCACGGCATGCGCCAGGCCGAAGCCCACGCGGCGCTCACCCGCTTCATCCACGCCCGCCACGCCCGCGGCGACCGCACGCTGCTGGTCATCACCGGCAAGGGCCTCAAGAAGCTCTCCGACGATGCCGCCGTGATCGTCGAGCGCGGCGTGCTGCGCCAGATGCTGCCGATCTGGCTCACCGAACCCGGCCTCGCCCCCTTGGTCGCCGGCTGGGACGTGGCCGCGCAAAGCCACGGCGGCGACGGCGCCTTCTATGTCCGCCTCCGTCGCGACCGGGAATATCGATGACTCCGCTCGGCCAGAAACTCCGCCAGCTGCGCGAGGAGCGCGGCGTCTCGCTCAAGGACATGGCCAAGGCGCTGCGCGTCTCCAGCGCCTACCTGTCGGCGCTCGAGCACGGCCGCCGCGGCAAGCCGACCTGGATGCTGCTGCAGCGCATCATCGCCTATTTCAACGTCATCTGGGACGAGGCGGAGGACCTGCAGCGCCTCGCCGAAATGAGCGACCCCAAGGTCACCGTGGATACCGCCGGCATGGCCCCCGAGGCGACGGAGCTCGCCAACCGCCTCGCCCGCGACATCGACAAGCTGGCGCCCGAAGACCTGATCTTCCTGAGCGCCGAGCTCACCCGCCGCCTCAAGTAGGCCGTCGCAGGGCATTTCCTTCCGGCCCCGGGCTTGTTATTCCTCCAACCGATCGCCGGGGGGCTGATCCAGGAGCCGGGCCAATATTGACCTCTTCTCTAGCGCCTCTTGTCGGCCGTATTCCGTCCGCCGCGAGGCTCGTCAGCACCCGCGCGGCGCGTGACCTGTCTGCCTCCCGGCTTATCGATGCCGTCGCCGCCAAATCGCAGCGGCTCGCCGCGCTCGGCCTCGCCCACGGCGACCGCGTCGTCGTCGCCCACGCCGATCCGCTCGATTTCCTCGTTGCGCTCTTCGCCGCCTGGAGCGCCGGCCTCGTCGCCGTCGGGGTGAACCCGAAGCTCTCCGCCCTCGAACAGGACAACGTCGTCGCCACCTCCGGCGCCCGCGCCTGGCTCGGCGAGCTGCGCACCGTGCTGCCGCCGGTCGAGCCGGAGCCCGCCGTGCCGACCCCCCTCGGCCTCGACGAGCCCGCCCTTATCCTCATGACCTCCGGCACCACCGGCCGGCCCAAGGGCATCGTCCACTCGCAGGCCGCGCTCCTCGCCCGCATCGAGCACAACCTCGCGGCCATCGGCGCCGACCTGCCGCGGCCCACCCTCTGCGTGCTGCCGGTGTTCTTCGGCCACGGCCTCATCGGCAACGTGCTTACCCCGCTGCTCGCCGGCAGCGCCGTGCATCTCTGGCCCGGCCCGGACGCGACCGAACTGCGCGGCCTCGGCGACTATCTCGATCGCCACGGCATCGGCTTCATGAGCTCGGTGCCAGCCTTCTGGAAGCTCGCCACCCGCCTCGCCGTGCCGCCGAAAACACCGCTCGTCCGCGTCCATGTCGGCTCCGCCCCGCTGTCGCGCGAGCACTGGGAGGAGATCGCCCGCTTCTGCGGCACCCGCAACGTCTTCAACATGTTCGGGATGACCGAGACCGCCAACTGGATCGCCGGCGGCGCCCTCGACGAGCCCGGCGCTGCCGCCGGCTATGTCGGCAGGCCCTGGGGCGGCGCGTTCGCCGTCCTCCGCGACGATGGCAGCATCGCCGGCACCGGC
>JAEYTN010000224.1 GCA_023433985.1 Pseudomonadota bacterium
GATCTCGTCCTCGCTGCGGCTGAGGTCGATGCGCCCCGAGGTCCAGCTGCGGTCGTGGCGCAACAGGTAACCGGCATGTTTCAGCAGGCGCGCGGCCGGTTCGCCGCGAGGCAGGGCAGGGGCGATCAGCAGCGGGCCTTGCCAGAAGCGGCCGTGGTGCTGTCTCAGCGCGCGATACACCGCGAGGATCGCGTCCTCGCCCGGCTCGGGGTCGAGGAAGACGGGGCCGCGATTGATGCGGTTGAGCAGGGTGAGGCCGAGCCGCCGGATTTGCAGCAGCGTTGCGAAGGCCAAGGTTCGCCCATCGCGCACGAACTCGATCCGCTCGGCCGGCCAGCCGGTGGCGGCCTTACCGGCGCCGTAGGCGAAGCTCTGCGGCAGGTGCGGATGCGCCGCTTGCGCCATCAGCGCGTCCCAGCGGCGACGGTCGGCGACGCGACGGAGCGTAACGGCCCCTTGCGCCAAACGATCGACGCCCGATGCCCGGAGCTTTGAGACAATCTCGATGGTCATGGCCGCATTCTCGCGGCGCCACGGAATCCAGCGCCCGCTTCACCCTCCCGTGGTAGTCCCGGAAGGCCGGATGCGAAACCAAAAGGTTACCTTAGTGTTAACGGCGGGCCGTCAGGGCCGCCTCTGCCCAGACGCCCTGCATGGCATCGGCGAAGGGGGCGAGGTCGAGCTTTTCGCGGTGCAGCGCCAGCCCGGCGGCGCCCAGCCGGGTGCGCAACGCAGGGTCGTTGACCAGCCGAGTCAGCGCCGCCGCGAGCGCGTCGACGTCGCCCACCGGCACCAGCAGCCCGGTTTCGCCGTCGCGGACGATGTCCGGCACGGCGCCTACCGGGGTTGCCACCACCGCCACGCCCGAGGCCATGGCCTCGATGATGGAGAGCGGCAGGTTTTCGATGAACGAGGGCAGCACCAGGATATCAGCCGAAGCGATCAGCTCGGCTACCCGGTCGGGCCCGACCCAGCCCGGGATTTCCACACGTTCGCCCAGCCCGTATTCCGCCGCCTTGGCCCGCGCGGCCTCGACGTGACCGTCGCCGGCCAGTGTAGCGCGCCAGTTCGGCAAGCCACGCATACGGCTCAACGCTTCGCCGAGTTGTGGCGCGCCCTTCATGTCGTTGAGCCGGCCGAGGAAGAGGATGTGCGCCCGCTCGCCGCCGCCCACATGCGGCAGGGTAGGCCGCGCCGCGGCGTTGGGCACCACGGCCACGCGGTCGGTTACTTCGGGCGCCCGCGATACCACGAAGCGCCGCCAGGTCTCGCCGAGCACTACGATACGGGCCGCGCCCGCGAACATCCTGCGGATGCGCCGGCTGAGGGCGCTGTGATCGCTCTTCCAGAAATTCGGGTAGTCGCCGCCATGGAGGTGCAGCACATATGGCACGCCCAGCATTCGCGCCAGGCCCGCCACGATCAGCTTGCGATGCGTGCTGCCATTGCTGGCGAGGTTGATGTGCACGAGGTCGAGTTGTTCGCGCGCGCGCATGGCGACCATCCGGCCGAGGAAGCGCGCCATGTAGAGCGGCGACAGCGCCACCGAGCCGCCGCCACGCGTCGCGCCGAACCTGGCCACGGTGCCGCGCGGGTCGCGCTCGAGTTCGCCCTTCAGCGCCGCCATCACCCGGTCGATGCCGCCCTGGCCGGTCGCGGCGACGGGCGTCGCAACCAGCACGTTCAGCACTTTGGTGGAGGCACGCTGCAGCATGCCCAATCTCTACCGATGACCGCTGCAGGCTGGAAGCAAAGCCCGCGGACACGGTTTATGGCGGCATTTGCATCGAATTGCCGGCATTCATCCTGTCGCGGGAATTCGCTGTGCCACGCGCGCGCGGAGGGTTAAGCGAACCTTAACTGCCCCATCGGGTGCGCGAGAGTGCCTCAGTTGCTGCGTTCAACCCTCATCTATGCCCCGGCGATCCTGCTCACCCGCGTCTCGGCGCTGCTGTTGCTGGTTATCGCCACGCGGCTGATCGACCAGAACGAGTACGGCCTTCTCACCCTCGTGGTCACCGTCGGCGAACTCACCGACTCCGCGCTTACCAACTGGCTCCGCATCGCTCTCCTCCGCCTCGGTGGCAAGGGCGAGATCAGCCGCGGCAGCCTGCTGCTCGCGGCGCGGGTCCTGCTGGTCACCGCAGTGCTCGGCCTCGGCATCTCCGCCGCCGCCTCGCTGGTGGTCGCACCCGAGCGGTGGCTCGAGTTCGCTGTCGCGGTGGGTGTCTATCTCGGCGTAGCGGCGATCAGCCGCTTCGCGCTCACCATCCTGCAGATGCAGCAGCGGCACGGTACCTATTCGCTGCTCGAGTTCGCCCGCGCCGGGCTGCAGCTGGTGCTGCCGGTCGCTGCCATACTGGCCGTCCAGGACAGCTTCTTGGTGGTGTCGCTCGCCGCCTCGCTCGGAACGCTGCTGGCCGGCATCGCGGCGCTGGCCGTTGCCTGGCGCGGCATCGTGCCGGGCGCACCGCGCTTCACGCATCGCGAGCTCTTCGCCCTCGGCATTCCGCTGATCGCCATGGCGGTGGTCGGCTTCGGCCTCAACAGCGCCGAGCGTGTGCTGCTCAAGATCTACTACGATGCGGGCGCCGTTGCCGTGTTTGCGGCGGCCTACGCGCTCGCCCGCCAGCCCATCGACACCATCGCGAGCTCCATCAACATGGGCGCTTTCCCCGAGATGGTTTCGCGCTTCGATACCGACGGGCCGGCCGCCGCGGGCCGCTTCCTGTCGCGCCAGATGGCGCTGATGGCGCAGCTCTGCCTGCCCGTCGCAGCCCTGCTGGTGGCGCTCAGCCACGATATTGCTGCGCTGTTGCTGCCGGTCGAGTATCACGGCGACGTCGGCGAGCTGTTTCCGCTGATCGCACTCTCGATCCTGTTCGCCAACTTCTCGAGCTTCGTGTTCGAGAACGTCTTCCACGCGCACAAGCGGCCGTGGCTCCTGATGGTAACGGCTGTGCCTGGGTCGATCGGCACCATAGTCGGCTCGCTGCTTCTCATCCCCCACTATGCCGCGATCGGCGCCGCACTGGCGCTGGCGATCGGGACGTTCCTGACGCTGGTCACCGACATCGTGCTCAGCCGCCGCCTGACCCCGATCCCGATCCCCTGGGCGGACCTAGCGGGCTCGGCGCTGGTCGCCGCGGCTGCCGGCGTTGCTGCCTGGTTCGGCTCCGCGCTCACCGGCGATGCCTGGCCGGTGGTGCGTCTCGCGATCGGCGGCACGGCCGGCGCGCTTGTGTTCGTTGCCCTGCAGTCGCTGCTGCACCCGGTGGAGACCAGGGCGCTCGCCAGCAACCTCCGCTCCCGCTTCGCCCGCGCCTGATCTGCACAGCCCCAAACAAAAGCCCCGCCAAGTGGGGCGGGGCAGGTGGGCGGGAGGTCGTAACTGTTACTGGTGGAGCTGCCGGCGATCGACGATCGCCCGCCACAGCATCACCGCATAGGCGGTGTTGGTCTCGTAGTAGCGGCGCCAGAGCCGGCCGGGCTCCTGCACCACGCGGTATAGCCACTCGAGCCCGAGCACTTGCACCAGGCGCGGCGCGCGCGAGACCTTGCCGCCATAGACGTCGAAGCTGCCGCCGACGCCCATCACGAAGTTGGGCAGCAGGCGGTCGCGATACTTCTTGAGGAAGCGCTCCTTGCGCGGGGTCGGCATGGCGACGAACAGGCAGTCGGCTTCCGCCTCGTTTATATCGTCGAGGATTTCGCCTTCCTGGTCGCGGTTGAAATAGCCGTTGCGCCAGCCGGCGATGTCGATCGCCGGATGTTCGCGCCGCAGGCGTTCGATCACGGCCTGCAGCACCTTGTCCTCGGCGCCGAGCAGGTATGGCCGGAAGCCGCGCTCGGCGCAGAGCTTGAACATGTTCTCCATGATATCGACGCCGGCCACGCGCTCGGGCACCTCGATGCCGAGCATCCGGGCGCCCCAGACGATTCCGGCTCCGTCGATGTTGATGAGGTCGGCGCTGGTGACATCCTCGCGCAGCTCAGCGTTCGCCTGCATGGCGACCAGCTTGGCGACGTTGATCACGGTGTGATGCAGGGGACGCCGCAGGGTCATCGCCTCGTCGGCGAGCGCCAGCGTCTCCTCCATGTTGACAAGGTGTAGCGGCGCCTCGAGGAACTCGGAACGCCGGGATTTGAGCAGCGGGTGGAACACCCACCCGAAAAGCGTCAGCGCGTTCATGCGGCGCGGTCCGTGGCACGGCGCAGCGGGTGCGGCGACAGCCGGGCCTCGCGGGACTTGCGGCCCTCGATGCGGGCATCGGGCTTCTTCGCCTTGCGCCAGGTCCAGAGGCCGCGCGTGTCGATCAGCTGCTTGCCCTGCAGCGCCTCGGGGTCGATCAGCCCGAACTGGCGGTGGTCGACCAGCAGCACCACAATATCGGCCTTGTCGATGGCGGTCAGCGCGTCGGTGAACTCGATGCCGAGGCCGTCGAGCTCATGCGGCAGCGCATGGGTGTGCGGCTCGGACGCCACGACCTTGATATTCGGTACCTCGGCCAGCAGCTTCACCACCTCGACGGCGGGGCTTTCGCGCAGGTCGTCGATGTTGGGCTTGAAGCTGAGGCCGAGGCAAGCGACCGTCTGCGTCCGGGTCGGGTCGAGCACCGCTTCGATGTCGCGGACGACAGCGAAGGGCCGATCGGAATTGATGTGGCGCGCCGAGCTCATCAGCCGCGTGTTGTTGGGCGCTGCATCGATGATGAAGTAGGGGTCCACTGCGATGCAGTGGCCGCCGACGCCCGGACCCGGCTGCAGGATGTTCACCCGCGGGTGCCGGTTGGCGAGGTCGATCACCTCCCACACGTTGAGCGACAGGTCCTGGCAGACCGCCGCCAGCTCGTTGGCGAAAGCGATGTTGACGTCGCGGAAGGCGTTCTCGGTTAGCTTCACCAGCTCGGCGCTCTCGGCCGAGGTGATGAACAGGTCGCCGGCGACGAAGCGGCCGTAGAGCTCCACGGCGCGGGCCGACGAGGCCTTGGACAGCCCGCCGATCGAGCGGTCATTGTTGATGAGCTCGGTCAGCACCTTGCCCGGCAGCACGCGCTCCGGAGAGTAGGCGACCATCACGTCGGCGTCCTCGCCATGGAAGTGCGGGAACCTGAGGTCCGGCCGCAGGTCGGCAAGCAGGGCCGTCATGCGGCGCGTGGTACCCACCGGCGACGTCGATTCCAGCACCACGAGGTCGCCCTGCTTCAGGACCGGCGCAATGCTGCGCGCCGCGGCCAGCACGTAGGAGATGTCGGGCTTGTGGTCGTGGGTGATCGGGGTCGGCACCGCGATGACGAAGGCATCGGCTGGCTGCGGCGAGGTGAAGGCACGCAGCTTGCCGTTGGCGACGACCTTCTGGATCAGCCCGTCAAGATCGGGCTCGACGATGTGGATCTGGCCCTGGTTGACCTTCTCGACCACGTGCGGGTTGACGTCGATGCCGATGACGTCGAGCCCGCGGCTCGCGAAGATGGCGCAGGTGGGCAGGCCGATATAGCCCATCCCGACGACGGAAACGGTGTTGATCTCAGACATGCCGCAGGAGCTCCTCGACGATACGGGCGCTTGCCCGGCCGTCGCCATAGGGGTTGTGACGCTCGGCCATGCCGCGATAGGCCGCGCTGTCGTCCAGCAGGCGGTTCGCGTTGGCCAGGATCTTCTCGATATCGGTGCCGACGAGCCGGGCCGTGCCGGCCGCGACGCCTTCGGGACGCTCGGTATTCTCGCGCATCACCAGCACAGGCTTGCCGAGCGACGGCGCCTCTTCCTGCACGCCACCCGAGTCGGTGAGCACCAGGTAGCTGCGCTTCTGCAGGTAGAGGAAGGGTAGGTAGTCCTGCGGGTCGATGAGATGGATGTTGGGGGTGGCCCCCAGCTCTGCCTCGACCACGCCGCGGACATTCGGGTTGGGATGCACGGGGTAGACGATCTGCACATCGCCGCGCGTCGCGAGCAGCTTCAGCGCGGTGCAGATGCGGCCGATGCCGCCGTCGAAATTCTCGCGCCGGTGGCCGGTGACGAGGATCAGCTTCTTGCCGGCATCGAGGAACGGGAAGCGCGCGGCGAGTTCGCGGGCCACGAGATCGTCCTCGTCGATACGGCCGGAGAAGTGCAGCAGCGTGTCGATCACCGTGTTGCCGGTGACGTAGATGCTGCCCGGATCCTTGCCCTCGGCAATCAGGTTGTCCCGCGCTTCCACCGTCGGGGCGAAGTGCCAGGTGGCGATGTTGCCGGCGATCAGCCGGTTTAGCTCCTCCGGGAAGGGGCTGTCGATGTTGTGGCTGCGGAGCCCCGCCTCGATATGCGCCACCGGGATGCGCTTGTAGAAGGCGGCGAGCGCGGCGGTCATCGCGGTAGTGGTATCGCCCTGCACCATGACGATGTCGGGCTTCGACCGCTCGAGCACGTCTTCCATGCCCTTCAGCACCTTGGCGGTGACGTCGAACAGCGTCTGCCCGTGCGACATGACGTTGAGGTCGTAGTCGACTGGCATGTCGGTGAGCGCGATGACGCTGTCCACCATCTCCCGGTGCTGCGCGGTGACGCAGATTTCGGTGTCGAGGTGCCGGCTCTCGATCGCGGCCATGGCCACCGGGAAGCACTTGAGCGCCTCGGGCCGGGTGCCGAAAACAATCAGCAGCTTGGGGCGCTTGCGCCGTTCGGGATGGGAGTGGAAGTTCATCTCAGGTAACCGCAGCCTAGAATTGACTTCACCGGCGCGCCGTTGCGACGCTACCTGAGAAGCATTCTATGCGGCGCCGCGACGTGCGTGATGCTCAGTCTTAATATATGATTAACACCGCCTCGACGTTTACCTTAGTCGATTTCAACCATTGTTTGCGATGGTCCGGCGCTGCTAGCAGGCAGAAAGCTGCGGTGGAGCTGGAATATACAATTTTATGCAAATTTTAATCACACTATACTCTGATCGTGCCCGCCGCTGGCAACTTGAACTGTTGCAGCGGCTCGAGCGGGCCGGCCACACGGTCACGATATCCCATCTCGGAGCCGCGCCCCGCGAACGCGGCCTTGCCGCGATCGCAGCGATCGAGCGCGGTCGCCCCGCCTCGCTGCTGTCGCCGCGCCCCGTTCCCGCCGCCCGGCCCGGTCGCGCGCAGCTGCGGATCGACCTCACCGGTACGGCAGGGCAGGGGGATATCCCGACGCTGGCGCTCTCCTTCTCCGGCCAGTTGCAGCTCAGCGCCGGGCTGGCGCAGATGCTCGCGCGGCAGGAGCTGCCCGAAATCGTGGCCTGGCTCGACGGCGTTGCCGTCGGCCGTGCCCGCCCGATGGTGGCCGACCGCGTCTGGCTCACCAGCGATGCCTCCGACCTCCTCGCCGGCGCCATCGGGCTCGTCGAGCAATGCGTCGCCCGCTTCGAGGCGGGCCGGCTGGAGCCGCTGCCCGAGCCGGTGCGCCTGCCGCGCCAGCGCACCGGCGCCGACCTGCTGCTGCGCTACCTGCCCAACCTCGCCGTCGGTCTCGTCCGCCGCCGCATCCGCAAGCTCTGGGCGCGGCCATTCTATTGGCAGACCGCCTATCGCCGGCTCGATGGGCAGGGCGTCGCCGAGCAGGGCGGTCTTGGCGGCGCACCGTTCGCGCTCCTGCCGGACGACGGCAAGCGCTTCTTCGCCGATCCCTTCGTCATCGAGCGCCAGGGCCGCACCTACCTCTTCGTCGAGGAATTTCCCTACGCGCTCGCCCGCGGCGTGATCTCGGTGACCGAGCTCGGCGCCGATGGCCGCTTCGGCATGCCGCGGCAGGTACTGGTCGAGCCGCACCACCTCAGCTACCCGCAGGTGTTCGAGTTTGGCGGCGAGGTGTGGATGATCCCCGAATCGAGCGCCGCGCGGCAGGTAGTGCTCTACCGCGCCGAACGCTTCCCGGACCGCTGGGTGCGCCACGCCACCCTCATCGCAGACCGCGAAATCTCCGATGCCACGCTGCTCGAGCGCGACGGCCGCTTCTGGCTGTTCGGTACCGAGCGCCACTCGCAGGGCAACCCGTCCGACACCATGGTCGTGTTCAGCGCCGACACGCTCGAGGGCCCGTGGCTACCGCACCCGATGAACCCGGTGCTGATCGATCGCAGCGCGGCCCGCCCCGGCGGCGCCTTCGTGCAGCAGGGCAATCGGCTGTTCCTCCCCGTGCAGGACGGTACCCGTGCCTATGGTGGCGGCCTCGGCCTCGCCGAACTGCTCGAGCTCACGCCGGAAGCCGTACGCTTTGCCGCACCGCGTCCGGTGACCCCCGGGACTGCGTGGAGGCGCCAGGGCATCCACACGTTGAACCGCGCCGGCAAGATCGAAGTCATCGACAGCGCCGGTTGAGGAGAACCGCATGACCCTCACCGCCCGCCACTACGGCCTCGACGATCCGTTCGTGCGCGAGGTCGCGACGGCCGCCGCCTCGGTGTTCGCCGCTCCCGGCTTTCTCCAGGCGCTCGCCGCCACCCTTGCCGCCGAGCAGAGGGCCGAACTGTTCCTCATCGGCGTTTCCGACGGCGTGGGCCGGCCGGTTGCGCTCTTTCCCTTCACCTCGCGCGTCGTGGGTCGCCTGCACCGCATCGAAGGCATCGGCCTCGGTGTCGCCGACTACTACACCCCCGTGCTGGCGCGCGAGGCCGACCGGGAGGAACTCTGGCGGGCCGTCCGCACCGCGCTGCCGCCAGCCGACATCCTCCATCTCATCAACGTGCCGGGCAGCCTGTTCGGCCGCACCCACGGCCTCGAAAGCGCGGGCTTCCTTGCGCCAATGGGGCACGCGTCGACCGTGCTGCCGCTCATCGAAGACGGTCGGCCGATCGATCCGGCGAAGTTCAGCGCCGCCAAGGATGTCCGCCGCAAGCAGAAGAAGCTCGCCGCCCTCGGCCCTGTCAGCTTCGCGCTCGCGAAGACTCCCGAGCAGAAGGCCGAGCT
>JAEYTN010000236.1 GCA_023433985.1 Pseudomonadota bacterium
CGATCTGCTGGTCATAGGCCTCGCCGCCTTCCACCCGGTCGGCCATCGCATGCATGGCGCCGAGCGTGTCATCGAGCAGCCCGCGGATTTCCTCATCGAGCTTGGGGTCGCGCGCCGCGATCAACTGCGAGATGGACGCACCCTCGATCTCCTCGCCGTCGAGCCGGGCATAGCTGCCCAGGTACACGTTCCGGATGCCCACCGCGTCATAGAGGTGCGAGATGTGCGTGTTGTCCGAGAAGCAGTCGTGCTCCTCCTCCGGGTCGTGCAGCAGCAGCCCCAGCTTCATGCGCTCGCCGGCCAGTTCCCCGAACGACAGCGACCCCATGCCGGTGAGAATGGTGCCGAGCCCGCTCTCGGCGAGCGCCGTACGCGCCGCGCCACCCTCGGCCCAGTTCGCCACCATCTCCTCGAGGTCGCTGACCAGGAGGTCCGTCGCCGCGTCGAGATACTGCGCGCGCCGCTTGGCGTTCGCGTCGGTCGAATAGTCGGTGAACGGCCGCTCGCCCGCGCCCGCCTCGGTGCCGTTGAGGTCCTGCCCCCACAGCAGGAACTCGATCGCATGGTAGCCGGTCGCGACGTTCGCCTCGATTCCGCCCGCCTCCTGCAGCGTGCCGGACAGGAACTCCGGCGTGATCTCGGTTGCGTCCACCTCGTTGCCATCGATGGTCAGCTTCGCATTGGCGATCACGTTGGCGGTGTAGAGCCCGTTCTCGTCGCTCTCCGTCCCGTACGCGGCATCCACGTAGTCGATCAGCCCTTCGTCGAGCGGCCAGGCATTCACCCTGCCCTCCCACTCGTCCACGATGGCGTTGCCGAAGCGGAACGCTTCCGTCTGCTGGTAGCTCGGCCGCGACGCCCGCCAGGCCTCGCGCGCCGCCTGCATCGTCTCCTCGGAGGGGTTGGCGATCAGTGCGTTCGTCGCCGCATCCAGCGCCTTGGCGGTGGCAAGCGCATCCTCGTAGCCGGCGAGCGCAATATCGCCATAGGTCTTGAGAACGGCGTCGGTGGTCGGCTCCTGCGCGAGGGCCGCTCCGGCCCCGCTCGCCGCCATGCCGACAAGGAGGGCAAGCGTGCTGATCGTCTTCATGTCCGGAATTCTCCTGCCGGCCCTCGGGGGCCGCGATGGCAGGCGCCTAGCAAAGTGGAGGCGAAGCATCAAGAAATATCGACCAAGCTTGGAACGGCTCTAAACTTGCCTTACTGCGCCCGCTCGACTCTGTGCGGCAAACTTGGCACTGTCAGTACTGTCACAATCGGATTGAGGGGTCCGACGAAGCCGCATCCCGACAGTGCCACGCCCGTGGGCAAACCAGCGCCACAACGCCTGGCGCAGGCCGGACTCCCGGCCTGTCATGTGCCTGTCATACGGTCCAAATACGTGGAGCGCGGCTTGGGGCTCCCGCAATGCGGGACAAGAAGCCTACATTTCCAGGGAGACGCAGATGATCATGAAGAACGCGTTCGCCGCCTCGGTATCGGTCGTCGCCATGCTGGCTTCGACCGTTGCGATGGCACAGACCGACCTCAATGCGCTTTACGAAGCCGCCAAGGCCGAGGGCCAGCTGACCGTCATCGCCTTGCCGCACACCTGGTGCGGCTATGGCGCGGTCATCGAGGCCTTCAAGGCCAAGTATCCGGGCATAACCGTCAACGAGCTGAACCCCGACGCCGGCTCCGCCGACGAGCTCGAAGCCGTGCGCGCCAACAAGGGGAACACCGGCCCGCAGACGCCCGACGTTCTCGATATCGGCCTCAGCTTCGGCCCGCAGGCCAAGGATGAAGGCCTGCTGCAGGCCTACAAGGTCTCCACCTGGGACGAAATCCCGGCCGAGGCAAAGGACGCCGATGGCTTCTGGTACGGCGACTACTATGGCGTGCTCGCCTTCGGCATCAACAAGGACGTGGTGGCCGGCGACAACCCCGCTTCGTGGGCCGACCTGCTGAAATCGGACTATGCCAACTCCGTCGCCCTCGCCGGCGACCCGCGCACCGCCAACAACGCCATCGTCTCGGTCTATGCCGCCGGCCTCTCGACCGGTGCCGACTCGGCCGGCGCCGCCGATGCGGGCCTCGACTTCTTCAAGAAGCTCAACGATGCCGGCAACTTCGTGCCGGTCGATGCCGAAGCGGCGCCGATCGCCCAGGGCACCACGCCCATCGCCATCAACTGGGACTACAACCTGCTGGCCCAGCGCGACGGCATGAACGGCAACCCGCCGCTCGATATCGTCGTCCCGTCCGACGGCGTCGTCGCCGGCGTCTATATCCAGGCGATCTCGGCCTTCGCGCCGCATCCCAACGCCGCCAAGCTCTGGATGGAGTACCTCTACTCCGATGAAGGGCAGCTCGGCTGGCTCGCCGGCTACTGCCACCCGATCCGCTTCAACGCTCTCGCCGACGCCGGCAAGCTGCCGGACGATCTGATGGCGAAGCTGCCGGCCGCCGAGAACTATGCCAAGGCGGTGTTCCCGTCGATCGACGAGCAGAATGCCGCCAAGGCGACCATCACGACCAAGTGGGACTCGGTCGTCGGAGCCAATGTCCAGTAGCAGCGCTACCTCAGCTGAGACCCTTGCCGGCCCGGATACTTCCGGGCCGGTTGCCGTCTCGCGCCGCCGTTTCGGCCTCGAATGGCTGAGCGTCGTGCCCTTCATCGTGTTCGCGCTGATGTTCCTCGCGGCGCCCACGGTGTCGCTCGTCATCCAGGCCTTCACGGATCGCGAGGGCAACTTCACGCTCGACAACATGCTCGGGCTCGCCGCCGACCAGATCGTTCGCGCCTACACCATCTCCATCCAGATCTCGGCCGCTTCCGCCATCCTCGGCGCCCTCTGCGGCCTGCTGATCGCCCTCGCGCTGATCCGCGGGCGGCTGCCGCAGGGCCTGCGCGCCGCCGTGATGACCTTCTCGGGCGTCGCCTCCAACTTCGCCGGGGTGCCGCTCGCCTTCGCCTTCATCGCCACGCTCGGCCGCCTCGGCCTCGTCACCATCCTGCTGCGCGACCTGTTCGGCTTCGACATGTACCGCTCGGGGTTCAACCTGTTCAGCTTCTGGGGCCTCACCCTCACCTATCTCTACTTCCAAATCCCGCTGATGGTGGTGATCATCGCGCCGGCCGTCGACGGCCTGAAGCGCGAGTGGAACGAGGCGGCGCAGACCCTGGGCGCCACCCGCTGGGATTTCTGGCGCCATATCGGCCTGCCCATCCTCTGGCCGCCCTTCCTCGGCACCCTGTCGCTGCTCTTCGCCAACGCCTTCGGCGCCATCGCCACCGCCTGGGCGCTCACCGGCTCCAACCTCAACATCGTCACCGTGCTGCTCTACAACCAGATTCGCGGCGATGCCCTGCAGAACCCCGGCCTCGGCGCCGCCCTCGCCGTCGGCATGGTGGTCATCACCTCCATCGCCAACGTCATCTACCTGGTCGTCGCCAAGCGCGCCGAGAGGTGGATGAAATGAGGCCGAACCGCATCTGGGCCTGGGCGATCATTGCGCTCGGCGCCCTCTACTTCTTCGTGCCGCTGATCGCCACCTTCATCTTCTCGCTGCGCATGCGCCGCGGCGAACTGAGTTTCGACGCCTACGCCTCGGTCTTTTCCGACCCCAGGTTCTTCGCCAGCTTCGGCTATTCGCTGATGATCGGCGTCTTCACCATCATCCTGGGTGTCCTGGTCGTCGTTCCCGCCGTCTATTACGTGCGGCTCCGCATGCCCTGGCTGCGACCGATCATGGAGTTCGTGACCCTGCTGCCGCTGGTGATCCCGGCGCTGGTGCTCGTCTACGGCTATATCCGCCTCTACAACTCGAGCTCGCTCATCCCCTTCACCGGTTCCGCCCTCGGCACCGACATCCTCCTCGTCTGTGCCTGCATGACGCTGGCGCTCCCCTACATGTACCGCGCCGTCGATACCGGCATGCGCACCATCGACATCGCGACCCTCACGGAAGCCGCGCAGAGCCTCGGCGCCAGCCAGTGGACCATCATTTCGCGCGTCGTCTTCCCCAACATCATGGTCGCCGTGCTCTCGGGCGCCTTCCTGACCCTCGCCATCGTCATCGGCGAGTTCACGATCGCCAGCCTGCTCAACCGGCCGGCCTTCGGGCCCTATC
>JAEYTN010000238.1 GCA_023433985.1 Pseudomonadota bacterium
CCTTTATACAGCAGTCATTCTAGAGCCCGTTGGCCCCCGCCGGCGGGCTTCATTTTTGCGGCAAGTCGACTCGATAGGTCGATCAGCGGGTGAAGCTGGCGGCGCCGAGGATCGGGCCGGGAAGTCCGTCCTTGTCCTGCTGCACGAGGATGGCGGCGCCATTGGCCTCGTCGACCAGCACTTCGTCGAGCGGCAGCTTCAGCGTCGCGCCCTTGTACGGATCCCACATGCCCAGCACCTGCCGCCCGGTGACGATGTGGGTGTAGGCGATCTTCTTGCCCTGGTTCTCGCCCCGGTCGATCTCGACCTCGGCGCGGTCGCGATAGGTGACGAGCCAGACCACCGCTTCGCCCTGCCCTTCCCGCCCGGCAATGCTGATGTCGATGGTGTCGTCGCCGGCTTCGCTGAGCTTCACCTCGAGCCCGAGCTTGGCGGCATCGAGGGCAGCGTCAACCTTGTCGCGCTTGTTGCCGACCACGCCGCATTCGCCGTTCACCACCAACTGCGGGGTGAAGATGCGCGACGAGCCCCACGCGGCCGCATAGTCGCGCTGGCGCTGCGAGTTCTGCTTGTCGCCGAACGTGTCTTCCCAGCCGATATAGTCCCAGTAGTCGACATGGTAGGCGAGCGCGACCACGTCCTGCCGGTCGCCCAATTCGTCTAGCAGCGCATCGGCCTCGGGGCAGGACGAGCAGCCCTGCGAGGTGAAGAGCTCGAGCACGGCCTTGGGGCCCTGGCGCAGCTCGCCGGCCAGTGACGAGGATGTGGCCGGCCAGCCGAGGGCGAGCAGCGCTACGGCGCAAAGAAACGGACGAAACAGCATGGCGTCGGTTTTACGGAGCCCCCTCGACCCGCGCGAGTCAATTCAGCGCGAGTTTATGTGATTGAGTTAACCGCCGCCGGGGCGGCCGATCCAGCCCTTTTGCGTGCTCACGGTCACGAGATGGCGGCGATGTAGCGCTCGGCCGAGGCGTGGACCCGGCGCTTCGCGTCGCTGGTCATCACCCGGTCCCACCAGGCCGAATAGATGCGGTCGTAGTCGAGGTCGTCCACCGCGGAAACGATGCGGTTCACCTCGCGCGCCGGCAGCGGGATGAGGTTGGGGAACGAGTACATGAAACTGACCCAGCGCGTATCCGGCACCACCATGATGGTGTCGCCGGTCATCAGCACGCCCTTGCCGTCGCGGCCCGGCCAGTAGAGCGCGGCGCTGCCGAGGTAGTGGCCGCCGGCGCGGGTGACGGTGATTCCCTGCCCGAGCTCGATGCGGTCTTCGGTGAAAAACCGGATGCGGTCGGACGGCCGCATCACATACTGCCGGTTCGCCTCGTGGATGTGGATCGGGATGCCGCCGAACGCCTCCGACCAGTCGACCATCGAGGAGTAGAAATGCGGATGCGAGATGGCGATGGCACGCAGGCCTCCATGCGCCTTGATGTGGTCGATCGCGGCGTCGGTGACCAGCGGCGTGCAGTCCCACAGGATGCCGCCGCCCTCCTGCGGCATGAACAGCGCCCGCTGCCCGATGGCGATCTGCGGCGTGGCGCCGATGCCCCACAGGCCCGGTTCGAGCTCGCGGATGTCGTTCGCGTGCGTCCGCTGCAGCTCGCCCAGCGTCGTCCAGGCCTGCCCCCTGGCATTCACGTATTGCCGCTCGTCCTCGCAGATGGCGCAGTGCGCGGGAGGCGTTTCGGAAGGCGCATGGCCAACGCCGCAGGTGGTGCAGATGAACGATTGCATGGAGGCTCCCAGTCGAAAAAGGATCGGTGCTGCCGGAGGCCATCAATGGCATATGGTGCGCCGGGATTCGAGGGCAACGGCGACGTGAACTGGCGCGATGAGTTGAAGCGGAGGCTGCGACCAGCGCGCCATGCAGTTGCCGCAGCGGCACAACGGGTGATCGGCGCCGCCTGGGCCAGCCACCACCGCAACCGGCCGATGCGGGTGGTGATGACGCTGCTCGCCCGCAACGAGGCGGACATCATCGCCGCGACCATCGAGCATGCCTTCTCGATCGGCGTCGACTTCATCGTCGCCACCGACCACCGCTCGACCGACGGCACGACCGACATTCTCCGCGACTACGCCGCCACCGGCCGGCTGGAATTGTTCGAGGAGCGCTCCGACCGCTTCGCGCAGGCGAAATGGGTGACCGCGATGGCGCGCCGCGCGGCGCGCGTACACGGCGCGACCTGGGTGATCAACCACGACGCGGACGAGTTCATCTGGCCGGCGGGGTTCGACCTCAAGGCGACGCTCGGCGCGGTGGAGCCCGCCGCCGGCCTCCTCGGCCTGGCCGAGCGGCGCTTCGCCGAGCTGCCCGGAGGCGGCGGGGGCTGGTGCGATCGCGACATCGTCAGTTATCCCGGCAGCCTGTGGTCCGGCACGCGGTACTGGAAGGTCTGTCACCGGGCCGACCCGTGGGTGCGGGTGGTGCACGGCAACCACTTCGCCTATGGGCCACGGCTCGGGGGAGTGTCCGCAGGGGAGCCGCTCGAGGTGCTGCATTTCCCCGAACGCTCGCTGGCGCACTACCTGCGCAAGCTCGAACTGTCCGCCACGGTGCTGGCCGATCGCGGGGTCGGGCTCAGATACGAGGTGGCGGAGTTCCAGCGCGGCAGCTTCGACCGCGTCTACGCCGACCGCATGCGCCGCCTCGCGCGGCGGCTCGAGCATGGCGACGCCGTGCTCGACACCCGCCTCCGCGACCGGCTGCACGCGCTGCTGCCCGCTGCGCTGTTGCCGCACCGGCTGGAGCAATCCCTCCGGGACTAGGCCACCAGCCCTTTCCAGTGCTCGAGCTCGTCGAGGGTTTCACCCGCGCCGGCGATGGCGAATTGGTAGATGTCGAAGCTGCCGACCATGACGCCGTAGTAGCCGGGCCGCTGCCGGGCCTCGTGCTTCAGCCGCAGGATCAGGTCGCGGTCGCAGCGGCTGAGATCGGCGCGCAGGTTGGCATCGCGCGCCTGGCGGACGGCGAAGTCGAACGGCTCCCAGCCCCAGATGTCGCATTTCCACGGGTTGTCGGCGAAGTCGCGCAGCTCGATGCCCCAGTAGAGCCCGGCGCCCAGCGGGTGGGGATCGACATAATCGTTGAGGAAGTTGGCCTTGTGCAGGGTAAGCCCGCGGCTCGCCAGCTGCGCGGCGATATCGCCGCCGAGCGCCGCCCAATCCTGCCAGCGCTCGGCATCGCACGGCATGTGGATGTCGATGTCGCGCCACGCCATCAGGTCGTAGCCGGCGCTACCGGTGACTGTGGCCTGCCCGAACTTGTCGTTCAGCAGCTCCAGCAGCCCCGACCCGACCAGCAGCAGGCGGGCCTCCTCCCGCAGTTCGTCGGCAAGATGCGCGCGTTCCTCCGCGTCCACTCGGAGTCCTCCCTACTTCGCCCCGCCCGGCAGATATCGATGGAATCAAAAGCCCGGCACGAATGCCGGGCCCCGCATTTCACCGTTGCGGTGAAATGCGAATGTTTGGTGGCCGCGCTTCGAACCGGAAAGCCTGAACCTTTTCCTCAAGCGCACGGCATGCATCGCGATCAAGCCGACCACAATGGGGCCGTTACCTGACCGGCCCCGCCTTATTCGATCTTGGCTTCGGCAGCGGCGGCCTCGGCGGCGGCAGCTTCCGCCGCAGCAGCGTCGGCAGCGTCCTTGGCGGCCAGTTCCTTGGCCAGGGCCTCGGCGGCGGCGACCTTCTCGGC
>JAEYTN010000252.1 GCA_023433985.1 Pseudomonadota bacterium
GCATGGTGCTGTCGCCGAACGGAGCGAGGTTGTCGATCACCACGTCCGCGACTTCGCTGAGCCGCTTGCCGCTCGGATGCTTGGGCGCGACCTTGCTCGTGTGATCGAGGCTGGTGACCGCGATCACCTTGTGCCCGCGCGCCTTGGCCGCGAGCGCGACCCCGAGGATCGAGCCGTTGACGCCCGAGTTCGACGCGATGAGGAAGATGTCGCGCGGGTCGATCGGGAACAGGGCGAGCAGGTTTTCGCCGATATTCGGGTCGCGCTCGAACTCGGCGCTGCCGAGGTCCGAAGCCGGCCGGCCGCCGCGCAGCACCAGCACGCGCAGCGCGATGCGGTTGGTGGCGATGAGGCCGCCTGCGCGCCCGGCAATCTCCATCGCGAACGCTTCCGAGTGACCGGTACCGAAGGCCTGCATCACGCCACCGGCCTCGAGCGCATCGGCACACAGCCGCACCGCTTCGTCGATAGCGGCATTCGGGCCCGCCAGCTTGCTGAGCCGGGTCTGAACCTCGGTGAAGAACTGCGCAGTCAGGTCGGTCATAGTCAACTCGTTTGCTTGGTCAGGTTCGCCGCCGCATGCCGCGACGCCGAGAACGGGAGGTCAGTATTGCGTGGTGGCCGGCGGCGTGGCGCCACGGCCGCCCCCGTCGCGGCGAGCAGCCGCGTCGTCCGGTCGAAATCGGATTGGGCAATGAGCAGGTAAAGCAGGTCGACGACGAACAGCTGGCAGTGCCGCGCCGACAGATCGGCCGGCTGCAGATACGAATTGGGCGACGCGGCCACCAGCACGTCGTCGGCCATTCGCGCCAGCGGCGAATCCGGGTTCCCGGTGATCGCCACGGTGTGCGCGCCGGAAGCCTTCGCCACCGTCAGCATCTGGATCGTCTCTTCGGTTCGGCCGGTGTTCGAGATGCCGATCGCCACGCAGTCCTTGTCGAGGATCGCGGCGCTCGTCAGCCCGTTATGCACCTCCGCCCAGGTGTGGACGTTGATGCCGATGCGATAGAGCCGCGCCTCCGTCTCGAGCGCCGTCAGCGCGCTGCCGCCCACGCCGTAGACGTCGAGCTGCCGGGCCCCCACCACCTTCTCGGCCACGCGAACCGCCGTGTTCACGTCAAGCAGGCTCGCCGTGGTCTGCAGCGACGACACGTGCGTGTTGAGCAGCGCCGTGCGGATATCGTCCGGCGGATCGTCGGGTCCGAACGAGCCGATATGGCCGATCCACGCTGCCTTGGCGCCGCCGCGGCCGACATCCTCGGCGATCCCGACGCGTAGCTGCGAGTAGCCGCCATAGCCGATCATCCGGCAGAAGCGGGTGACGCTCGCCGCCGAGGTCCCTGCCCGCTCGGCGAGTTCGGTGATGGAAAGGGTCAGTGGCGCCTTCGGATCATCGATGAGGACAGCCGCGATTTTCGCCATCGTCGCCGGCATCTGAGACTGGTACGTCTCGATGCGGTTCAGCACGCTGAACGTCTTTGCGATGGCTGTCATCGTGTGATACGGGCCGGCCTGTGAAAATGGCTACCATGCAGGTAGCCGTTTTGGTGAAAACAATTCTTATCCAGCAAGTTTGCTGCTGGCAAGCGGGTGCATCACGGAATGAACACAGCCTTGTTGGCCATCGATGTGGGCGGCTCTACCTCGCGAGCCGTGCTGATGGACTTGGAGGGCAACTGCCTCGGCCAGGGCCGCAACCGCGGCGGCAATCCCGGCTCGAATCCCCCGGCCGAGGCCGCCGCAGCCATTATCGCCGCCGCCCAGACGGCCGCGGCCGAGGCCGGCGTGCCGCTCGACATCAAGGTAGCCCTGCTGGCCATGGCGGGCGTGCGCAACCCCGAGGTGCAGCGGCGTCTCGACGAGGCCTTCCGCGCCCTTGGCCTTACCGGCCCGCTGGTCTTCACCGGCGATACCCAGGCCATGCTGCCATCCGTCACCGCCGCGACCGACGGCTACTGCATCTTCGCCGGCACCGGCTCGGGCGCCGTGCGCATCCGCGATGGCGAGGTGGATGCCGTCGTCGATGCGGCCGGCTACCTCCTCGGCGACCTCGGCTCCGGCTTCTGGCTCGGCCACCATGCCGCGATCGCCGTCACTGCTGCGCTGGAGGGCCGCGGCCCCGAAACCGCCCTGACCACGGCGGTGCTCGAATCCCTCGGCATCCCCCTCTCCGACGACCTCAACATCGACCGGCGGGTGATGCCGCTCCGGGATTTCATCGATGCCGTCTACGCCATGCGCCCGATCGAACTGGCAAAGTTCGCGCCGCTGGTCCTCGCCAACCCCGACGACCCCGTGGCCGCCGGGCTGCTGGCACAGTCCGAGCGCTACCTGCTGGATGACTTCCGGCACATCTACGACCCCGCCATGCCGGGTCCGGTCGTGCTCGGCGGCAGCGTCGCGGCGCACCTGGGCGGCCTGCCCGTCGCCGTGTCCGAAGTCGTGCGCGCGACAGGCCACGTCCCCGATGTCCGCCTTGCCGGCGACCCGTCCGTTGGTGCGGCCGTGCTGGCCCTGCGCCATCAGGGCGTCACGGTGGACGAGGCGATGCTTACGCGCATCGCCACCTCCGTTGCCGCTCGAGCCGTGAAGGCAGCGGCGCCGGCCTAAGCCTCTTCGATCGCGTGCATGCGCAGGTCGAGCTGCCGCGGCAACGGGTGCGCCGCGAGTTCGGCCTTCGCCTCCTCCGCCGTTGCGGCCCGCCCCAGGCCGGCCGCGAGCCGCCCCCGGCGGAGCCGCACCCAGAGATCGCTGAGCAGCGTCTCGCCCTCGCGGATCGAGGCGTACTGCCGGCTGAGCAGCAGCCGCTCCAGCTCGTCGAACTGCTTGTCGTTGCCGGCCACCACGGCGCGAGCGAGGATGATGCGTTCCTTGCCTCGCACGTCCTCCGGCAGCCCGTCGACGAACGCCTTGAGCTCCTCCGAGCGCTCGTGCGCCATCAGGTAGGTCGCAATCTCCACCGCCAGCTCCGGCGGCGCACCGCCCGCCTTCCACGCCGCGAGATAGCTCCGCACTGCGTGGTCGACACTATCGGCCAGCAAGGCGTCCAGCCGGTATCCGGCCCAGCTCGGCTTCAGTGCCAGCGAAGCCGAAACGTGCTGCGCTGCGGCGGCCTTGTCGCCGCTGTCGAGGCTCGCGGTCGCAAGCGTCAGTTCGTGCACCCAGGTTGCCCCGTGTTCGGCCGCGTTGGCCTTCACCTGGTCGATCCAGAGTTTCGAGACGACGATACCGTCGGGCAGCCCGTCGTACTGCTCGGCAGGAACCCGAGCGCCGCTTGCCACGCTGTCCCAGAAACTCGGAAGCGCCGACGTAGAAAAGTCCAGGCCACCCGCCAGCGGCCGGCCAAGCAGCTGCTCCTGCCGGGCGCCCCACGGCTCACCCTCGGAGAACCGGGCGTCGAGCGGCAGCCGCGCCTGCTCGCGCAGGAACGCATCGATGCGCGTCAGCTCGGCCACCGGTACCAACCCGTCGAGCATCTCCGCCGCATGCCCACTGGCAGCAGTGAAATCGGGGTCATGCGCCGTGCCCGCCTCGAGTTGCACCGGCACGTAGGCCTCGGTCCATTCGAGCTCCTCGCCCGCCTGCAGCTCGAACCGCTGGTTCTGCGTCGGGGCGATCCCGCTCTGGATTTCGAGGTATTTCCCTTCGCCGGGCCGGGCCAGATAGTCCATCCAGTTCTGCCCGCCCTGGGCGCTGCCGAAGTAGAAGAATTTCCGCCCCTGCATCTCGGGCGTCGCCGTCTGCATCAGCCCATAGCCGCCCTTGTCCACCGAGGCGATGAACTTGCGCGGAGCTTCCGGCGCACGGAAGAACACCGAGGTCGCGTTCTCCCAGTTGTCCGGGTACGAGGCATCCCAGTCGGCGCGCGGAAAATCGCAGCGCCCAAGGTTGTTGCCCGGCCAGATATGCTCGATCGAGTAGTCCGCGGGCGCCAGCACCCGCGTCCCCTCGCTCATCGGTGCTGCCACATTGGTCCACCAATAGGCGAGCCGCATCTCGTCGGTCGGGTTCACGATCCGCCCATGCGCAAAGAGCTGCGCCGAGTCCCTAGGCATGAACAGGTCCACCTGCCACGTCGCCTCGACGATCCGGTCGAACTCGTAGATGCGGAGCACCGGCCCCTCGTCCGTCTCCCGCACCCCGGCGAACACCGGCGCGCAGGTGAACGGCGTATGCCCCGGAATCAGCCCGTTCCACTCGATGCCGCCCGAGAACCAGGCATTCAGCGCCGCAAGGTTCGCCGGCTGGAACACCGGGTTGCGGAACACCAGGTCCCGCCCCGTCGCGAGGTCCTTGAGCTCCAGCAGGCGCCCGCCCAGCGACGGCGCCACCACGGCCTTGAGCCGCCCGTTCTCCAGCACCAGCACGTCGAGCTCGCCCGGCTTCAGGTCGCGGTCGTAGTCGTCCGACACCTGGTACGGCAGGATCGAATCCTCGCCCCACTGGAAGCCGTGCGCACTTTCCTCCTCCGAGAGGCCGAAATTCGGCGGCGTCGGCTTGTTGGGCATCGGCTGCTGCCAGCGGAAGCGCGGCAGGTTGCTCGGCGTGCCCAGCCGCGACATCGGCAGGCTCAGGCGTTCACGGCGAATGGTCGTCATCGTAGTCACTCGTCAGTCCTTGAGGATCAGTTCGATCACCGGCACCACCACCTCCGGCTTCTTCACCGGCAGCAGCAGCGTCAGGGTCGTCTCGCCGCCGGGCGGCATGAAATGGGTGTCGGCGTCATCGGCCGGCCACTGCACTTCGCTGGCGTCGTTCAGCAGCTGGGCATACTTCACCTTGCCGCGCAGCCCGTCGACCAGCAGGTACTGGTTGGGCCAGTTGTAGATATGGAGGTAGAGCCGGTTGCCCTTCTGCGTGTAGCGGCAGCCATCGGGCGGCACGAACTCCGACCGCCCTGCCCCGTAGATGGCGCGGCTATGGAGTCGCATCCACTTGCCATAGGCCTCGAGCGCATCGATCGCCCGCTGGTCGAAAGTGCCGCGCCCGGTGGGCCCCACATTCATCAGCAGGTTGCCGCCCAGCGCCACCCCGTCGATCAGAATCTGGATCAACTGCTCGGGGCTCTTCCAGCTCTCCTCGTCGCGATAGTAGCCCCACGAGCCCGAGAAGGTCTGGCACATCTCGAACGTTGCCGGCTTGCCGTTGATCATCGGCGGGGTGCGCGGCGTGTACTGCTCCGGCGTCACCATGTCGGGCATGGCGTCGGTCAGGCCGTCGAGGTTCAGCCGGTTGTTGACGATGATGTCGGGCGCCAGCTTTCGTACCAGCTTCAGCAGCTCGACGCTCTCCCAGTCGTCCCGCCCCTTGCCCGGCAGCCCCTTGTAGGTCCGGTCGGGATAGCTGAAGTCGAACCAGATGATGTCGATGGTGCCGTACTGGGTGAGCAGTTCGGTCACCTGGTCGCGCAGGTACTGCGCGTAGCGCTTCATGTCCCGGCCCTTGTTGAGCTCGGCCGCATCCTCGCGATTGCGCAGCGGGTGGTACATGTCGATGGTGAAGTCGGGGTGGTGCCAATCCGGCAGCGAATAATAGAACCCGATCTTCAGCCCCTCGGCCCGGAACGCCTCGACGAAGGGCGCGATCAGGTCCTTGCCGTACGGGGTCTTCGTCGCCTTGTAGTCGGTGAACTTGCTGTCCCACAGGCAGAAGCCTTCATGGTGCCGCGCCGTCAGCACCACATACTTCATTCCCGCCTCGCGCGCGCGGCGCGCCCACTCCTTCGGGTCGTAGAGGTCGGGGTCGAAGTGGTCGAAATACTTCTGGTACCCCGCGTCGTCGATCTCCTCGCGGTTCTTTACCCACTCGTGCCGCGCCGCCAGCGAGTAGAGCCCCCAGTGGATGAACATCCCGAACCGGTCATGCCGGAACCACGCCTTCTTTTCGTCGGCGAGGAACAGGGTGGATATGTCTTCGGTCATGGCGGACGGGTCCTGGCTCCGGGCAGATCGGCCAGTGGCCTAGCACGACCGCGCCCCAGCGCAAGCAGACCACTTTGCGCAAAAGCAAAAGGCCCGCAGCGCGGGCCTTCGTCCTTTAGTCGATGATACTCGGATCAGGCGCCCGCCCGCGCCTCGGCCAGCGCCTTGAGGTCCGCCGGTTTCAGCTGCACGCTCTCCCCGCACCCGCACTCGCCGGTCTGGTTGGGGTTCTTGAAGGTGAACCCGGACTTGAGGATGTCCTCCTCGAAATCCATCACCGTGCCGAGCAGGAACAGCGTCGCCTTGGGCTCCACGAACACGTGCACGCCCTTGTCCTCGACATGGTCGTCGCCCTTCACCGGCTCCGCCACGTAGTCGAGCGTGTACGATTGTCCCGCGCAACCCGCATCCTTGATGCCGACGCGCACGCCGACCACGGGCGTCTCGCTGTCTTCCATGATCTCGCGCACCCGCTCGGCGGCCGCATCGGTGAGGCTCATGATCTTCAAGGGCATCGGCTCAGACTTTCATCGTAGAGTGACGATATATAGACCTAACGCAGACGGCTTACCACCAGTTCAACGCCACCTGCGCTTCTTCGCTCATGCGCGACGCATCCCACGGCGGATCGTAGACCATGTTGACGGTCACGTTCTGGATGCCCTCCACCGACATCGCCGCGTTCTCCACCCAGGTCGGCATCTCGCCCGCCACCGGGCAGCCCGGCGCCGTCAGCGTCATGTCGATCGAGAGGTTCCGGTCGTCGTCGAGGTCGACCTTGTAGATCAGCCCCAGCTCGTAGATGTCGACCGGGATCTCCGGGTCGTAGACCGTCTTCAGCACCCCGATCAGGTCCTTGGTGATGCGGTCGACCTCTTCGGCCGGCAGCGTCCCCGAAACCGTCCGCACGATGCGCGGCGCCTCTTCGGCAGCCGGCGCTGCGGCGACCGGATTGCTCCCGGCCAGCGGCTGGTCGTCGTCCATCATGTCCGTCACGAGAAGAAACTCCGTGCCTTCTCGATGCCCTCGACGAGCGCATCGATATCGTCTTTCCCGGTATATAGGCCGAAGGAGGCCCTGCATGTAG
>JAEYTN010000284.1 GCA_023433985.1 Pseudomonadota bacterium
GCCCAGGGCCAGGCAGATCTCGTTGTTGCCGAGGTCATCGATGTACTGGCTGGAGTGGAAGTAGCGGATGTGCGGCTTGATCGCCGTCAGCGCTTCCTCGGCCTTGGCCAGGTCTTCCTCGCTCTCCGAGTTGGGGTCGAGGCCGAGATAGTGGAGCACGGTGCCCATGACCTCGGAGGGGCTGTCGAGCACCGCGATGCCGCAGCCGGCGAGCTTCTCGGCATTCTCGGGCTTGAAGATCAGGTCCCAGCTGTCGACCGGAGCGGCATCGCCGAGGGCGGCGGTCACCTTGGCCGGGTTGTAGCCGTAGCCGATGGTGTTGATCATGTACGGCACGCCGTGGCCGTTGTCCGGATCCTGGCCGGCGGCGGTGGCCATCACGGCAGGATCGAGGTTGCCGAGGTTGGTGAGCTTGGACTTGTCGAGCGGCAGGATCAGGCCGGCCTTGATCTGGCGCTCGAGGAAGTTGCCCGAGGGCACCACGATGTCGTAGCCCGACGAGCCGGCGAGCAGCTTGGCATCGACGATCTCGTTGTTGTCGTAGACGTCGTAGTTCACCTTGATGCCGGTCTGGGCCTCAAAGTTCGCTATGGTGTCCTCGGCGATGTAGTCCGACCAGTTGTAGACGTTCAGCACCGCCTCTTCCTGCGCCAGCGCCGGCGTGGCGAGGAGCAGCGCGCCGAGCGCTACCATCAAGGACTTCGTCATTATGCAGTCTCCCTGTTATTGAGCGCGGCGGGGGGAGTGCCGCGCCTATGGAATGGCCGGCCCCGGCCGCTCCCATCCTGGCAGGGCAGGACGCGGAACGGACGGCGCCGGGATGGACCCCGCATGGCGCGGTGTCTCGGATTTCGGGTGGATGTGCGGGAGGAGAGGCCAAGCGACGCGTCAGCCGCGCCGGGGAGAGAGGTGGTCGCGATGTACCCCGATCGGGGCGCGCATCGATCCGGAGGCTCCGGATCAACAGTGACCGTACTCAGTGAAGTGCCCTTCCCCGCCTGGAGCCTCCGCAACGGGCCGAAACCTAGTGGCAAATCACCGGTCGGGCAAGCGCTATGGCCCGCCTTCGACAACGCGCGCATCCCTGTCGCGGCACCGCCCGCCGCGGCGGTTGCGTCGGCGGCAAATCCGGTACAATGAAGCGCTCATATCCAAGAACCCACGAGCATCCCGTGAGCCTCAAGCCGCATCTTTCCATCTCCCCCGCCGTGCAGTCGGCGCTCGACAGCGGACGCCCGGTGGTGGCGCTCGAATCCACAATCATCACCCACGGCATGCCCTATCCGCAGAACCTGGAGATGGCACAGAACGTGGAAAAGGTGATCGCCGGCAACGGCGCGGTGCCGGCAACGGTGGCGATCATGGACGGCAAGTTCATGGTCGGCACCACCGACGCGGACCTCGAGCGCCTCGCCAGGACCGGCGGCGTGGCCGCCAAGGCCTCGCGCCGCGACGTGGCGGCGCTGCTCGCCTCGGGCCAGGTGGCCGGCACCACGGTGGCGACGACGATGATGGCGGCCGAGGCAGCGGGGATCAAAGTCTTCGCCACCGGCGGCATCGGCGGCGTGCACCGCGGCGCCGAGTCGACCTTCGACATTTCCGCCGACCTCGATGAGCTCGGCCGTACGCAGGTGGCGGTCGTATGCGCCGGCGCCAAGTCGATCCTCGACATCCCCAAGACCCTCGAGGTGCTCGAGAGCAAGGGCGTCCCGGTGCTCGGCTTCGGCACCGACGACTTCCCCGCCTTCTGGGCGCGCCGGAGCGGCGGCAAGGTCGATCACCGGGTCGATGACGCCGCGGCGGCCGCCAAGATCATCGCGCTCCAGTTCGAGCTGGGGCTGGGCGGCGTGCTGGTCGCCAACCCCATACCCGAGAGCCACGCGCTCGACGCAGGCGAGATCGAGACCCGCATCGCCTCCGCCATCGCCGATGCCGACGCGCAGGGCGTCGGGCGCAAGGACCTGACGCCGTTCCTCCTCAAGCGCATTTTCGAGCTCACCAACGGCAAGAGCCTCGTCGCCAACATTGCGCTGGTCGAGAACAATGCCCGGGTCGCCGCACTCATCGCGGGGGCGCTCGCGCAATGAGCCCGAGCCCGCGCGTCATCGTCATCGGCGACGTCATGACCGACGTCATCGTCATCCCCGAGGGGCCGATGGTGCGCGGCTCCGACCGACGGGCGCGGATCAACACCCGGCCGGGTGGCTCGGGCGCCAACCAGGCGGTGTGGTTCGGCTCGATGGGCACGCGCGTCAGCTTCGTGGCGCGCGTCGGCGCCAAGGACAAGCCGCATCTCGAGGCCTACTTCAAGGGCTTTCACGTCGACCCGGTGCTGATCGCCGATGCCGAGAAGGCCTCCGGCATGCTGGTCACCATCATCGATCCCGACGGCGAGCGCAGCTTCCTCACCGATCGCGGCGCCAACCTCGATCTCAGCCACTCCGACATGCCGGTGTGGCTGCTCGACGACACACGCCTCGTCGTCGTCTCGGGCTACTCGCTGTTCGCCGAGCACCCGCGCGGCGCGGTGCAGTGGATGGCCAGCGAAGCCAGGCGCCGCCACATCCCGGTGGTGGTCGACGCTGCGTCGGTCGGCTTCGTCGAGGAGGTCGGGCCGCAGAGCTTCCTCGAGTGGACGGCCGGCTTTTCGACCCTCTTCGCCAACGCCGACGAGGCGACGGCGCTCTCGGGCAGCATTGACCTCGAAACCCAGTTCGCGCGGCTTACGCCCAACTACGGGCGGGTGGTGATCAAGCTCGGCCCCGAAGGCGCGGCACTCGGCAATGCTGCCGGCCTCCGCGTCAGCCTGCCGGCGCCGAAGGTCGAGGTGGTCGATACCACCGGCGCCGGCGATGCCTTCGCGGCCGGCTTCCTCAGCGCCGAACTTGAGGGCGAACCGATCGAAGCCTGCCTGAAGCGCGGTATCGAGGCTGGCGCCGCAGCCGTGGCGCAAATCGGCGGGCAGCCGGACTAGCTCATTCCGTCTCGATCTCGCACCAGACCAGCGGTTCGACCTTGAAGTCGCCGCGGTTGCCCTCGATGTCGCCCAGTTCCGATACGAGATGGTCGCGCACGGCTTCCACCGTCGGGTGCGGCGCCGTAAGGTCGCAGCCACGGGCGAGCTGGTACTTGTCGTTGTCGGCTTTGGCGACTTCGTTGCCCGCCTCGGTGATCGACTGCAGTACGCGCAGCAGCTTGCCGTCCCTGTCGAAGTAGAGGCGCCCTTCCCGGCTCAGCGCCGAACCGGTGGCGCCTTCGGCCATGTTGGGCGAGCTCATCACCGAGTAGAGGAAGGCCAGCGTGCCGTCGGCGCGGTAGCATGAGGTATCGGTCTGCGTCGCGATGGCGTCGATCAGCCAGGTCTGCACCAGCACCGAAGCGGCCTCGTCGCCGCCGTCGTGGAACTCGAAATGGTCGGCATAGCCGCCATCGAAGTTGCGCCGCCAGCCGGTCCAGTCATTCGGCGCGGCCTCCAGCATGGTGGTGCACGCAGCCCAGGCCGAGCGCACCTCCTCGATCGCGGCGTCCTGCGCCGCTGCGGCGGACGGGGCGAGAACGAGCGCGAGGGCGAGGGCGAGGAGCAGGTGGCGCATGGGAACCTCCGGGGTCATCCCCCGAGGGTACCGGATCACTCCTCCCGGAGGAAGCGCGCCGGTCGCGTCGAAAGCGCCGACCACGTCGTGAGCGTCCCGACCGCGATGGTCAGCGCCACCGTGCCGAGCACGACCCACACGATGAGCGTCGGATCCACCCAGAAGCCGATCTCGAGCACGAACTCGACGAAGGCCCAGGTCCCCGCGAGGCCGAGGCCCGCCGCCAGCACCGCCGCGAGCAGGCCGAGCAGCCCGTACTCGACGAGATAGGCGCGCACCACGTCGCCGCGGGTTGCGCCCAGCACCTTCATCACCACCGCGTCCGCTTCCCGTTGCCGTCGCCCGGCGGCCATCGCGCCTGCCAGCACCAGGACGCCCGAAATCACGGCGAGCCCGCCGATCACTTCGACGGCGGCAGTGACGTTGCCGAGAATGGCGGCGAAGCTCTCGAGCGCCTCGCCCACCGGCAGGAACAGCAGGTCGGGGAACTCCGCCACCAGCCTGCCTTGCAGTTCCCGCTCGCTCCCGGGGGCGGCCTTCATCAGGCCCAGGTAGCTGATGTCGAAATCCGCAAACGCATTGGGCGAGAACACGAAGCCGAAATTCACGCTGCCCGAGCGCCAGGCATAGTCGCGGAAACTGGCGATCTTCGCCGTCACCTCCTGCCCGAACACCAGAAGCTTCAGTTCGTCGCCGAGCTTCAACCCGAGCGGCTCGCGCAGCCGGTCGAACACCGAGACCTGCGGCTCCCCGTCATAACCGGCCGGCCACCACGCACCCTGGGTGAGCGTCGATTGCTCCGGGAGCGTAGGCGAGGAGGTGAGCGGAATCTCCTCCTCGAACACCCAGCCGAATTCGGGCGGCGCCGTCACGCCCCGCTCCGCCACGGGCACGCCGTTCACGCTTTCGATCTTGCCGCGCATCATCGGCACCGACTGGAAATCGGTGACGCCCGGGTCGGCCGCCGAAAAGTCGGCCAGCGACTGGGCCTCGTCCGCGAACAGGTCCATGAACACGAAGCTCGGTGCGTTGGGGATCGACTCGCGGCTCAACTGGTGGCGCAGGTTGCCGTCGATCAGGGCGATCAGCAGCAGCAGCGCGAGGCCCAGCCCCAGCGACAGGATGACGATCGGCGCCGGCGCGCCCGGCCGGTGGATGGATTTGAGCGCATTGCGCAGGGCCGCGTTCGGCAATGGCGGCACGAGGCGCAGCAGCGCCTGCATCCCCCACGCGGCGAGCCGCAGCACGAGGAAGGCGCCGAGCACCGCGCCTGCATACCAGAGCACCAGCACCGGTCGTCCGGTAGTGAGCGCCGCGAGGCCGAAAATGCCGAGCGCCGCAATGCCGAGCGGCAGCCACAGGCCGGGCCGCAGATAGTCGCGCCAGCCGAGGCCGCCTTCCACTGCCGAGCCGGCCGAGCGGAACAGCAGCGCCGGCTTCAGCTTCTGCGCCCGCCTGAGCGGCAGGTACCCGAAGGCGAAGCCGACCAGCAGCCCGAAGCCCCCGGCCATGGCCAGCGTGCCGGGATCGAGCACCGCCGGCAGCGCGAGGCCGATCAGGCCACCGAGGATCGGCAGCGCCACCAGCGTCAGCAGGCCGCCCAGGATCAGGCCGAGCACGATGCCGACCGACGTCAGCAGCATTACCTGGACCAGGAAATGCGCCATTACCTGCCTTCCGGTGGCGCCGAGCGCCTTCATCGTCGCGATGGACCGCTGCCGCTCGGTCACGTAGGCGGCGATGGCGTTCGACACGCCGACCCCACCCACCAGCAGCGAGCTCAGCCCCACCACGATCAGGAAGCGGCCGAAAATGTCGAAGAAGCGCGCGAGGTCGGCCGTGGCGTCGCGTGGGGCATTGATCTTGAACCCGGCCGACGGGAACGCGGTGCGGATCGCCTGCGCGGCGGCATCGAACGTCGTCCCGGGCTCGAGCAGCAGCTTGTTGTGAAACTGCGCCAGCACCCCGGGCTCGATGATGCCGGTCGCGGCCAGTCCTTCGATGGAGATCAGCACCGGGATACCGACCCCTACGGTGCTGGTCAGCTGATCCGGCAGGCTGCCGATCACCCCCTGCACCACGAAACCGATGTTCTCGATCGTCACGGTGTCGCCGATGCCGACCCCAAGCCGGTCGAGCAGCAGCGAGTCCGCGACGAGCCCGAAGGCCTGGCCCGCAGGAGCGGTGAGGCGCGCGATCGTCGCCTCGCTCCCTTCCACCGTCGCCGCCCCCACCAGCGGGTAGTTGCCGTCGACGGCACGGATCGAGATGAACGCACTGGCGGTCTCGCTGTTGGCTCGCCCCAGCACCTCCACCTGTTCGCTCAGCGTGCCGAGCGTCGCGAAGATTGTCTTCTCGTCTTCGGTTGCCGAACGATAGGACAGCGTCGCGTCGAGGTCGCCGCCCAGCAGCACCCGGGCATCGCGCAGCAGCGCCGATTGCAGCGCCGCGCTCACCGACCCGACGATCGTGATCGTGCCGACCCCCAGCGCCAGGCAGGCGAGCACGATGGTGAAGCGCCGCAGGTCGCCGCGGAGGTCCCGGAAGGCGACGCGCAGCCAGCCCCCGAGCGCGCTCATGCGTCCGCCATCGCGCTCAGGCGGCCCTCGTTCATGCGCAGCACCCGATCCGCCTGCTTCGCCAGCGACGGATCGTGCGTGATCAGCAGGATCGATGTGCCGCGCTCCCTCGCCAGGCGGAACATCAGCCCGATCACGTGAGCG
>JAEYTN010000304.1 GCA_023433985.1 Pseudomonadota bacterium
GTGCACCTTCACGACGTGCCGCTGCGGCGCTTCGCCCAGTGGTATCTCCGCGATGCCGCAACGACCACGCTGGTGCGCAAGGAAAAGCGCAACATGGAAGCAATCGCCCGCCGCATCGCAGAAAAGCAGCAGCTCGGTATCGAGGCAAAGGTACCGGTACTCACCTTCGAGTGGGAGCGAGCCCTCTAGGCCCGCTATGTCGGCTTGCCGGGGGGCCACATTGCGCCGACCTTCAGATCGTATTCCGGTGACATGACGAACGAACCGGACGCGGGGTAGAATGTCACCTCACCGAAGCGGGGGCGGTCGCCGATCTCATAGAGGTCGACCCGGCAGAATGGGAAGCCGGTGGCGAGCTTCTCGGCGCCCGCTATCATCTCGTCGTAGCTCACCGGCCGGACCGGCGGGTTGGGGCCGTCGTAGTCGCCGTAGGCATTCATCACGAACGGTAACCGCTTCCAGTCCCGATCGAATGTCGCCCGCTTGGTGCCGATCAGGCGATCCCAGTTCACCGAGGTGAAGCCGAAGCGCCCGCCGAACATGTACATCTTGTAGTCGATCGGACGGTCGAGGCTCCCGATGAACGGTTCGACCAGAACCTGTCGTGGAATTTTGGTGTATGCCCACTCGCCCTTGTCGCTGCCATAGTCCATGGCTAGCCACTTCTCGACCTTCGCTTCGATGGCATCCCACTCGAGGTCTGCCTCCGAGCGGATAAAGATGTTCCCGTTCGACAGGTGGTTGATCTTGATGACGTACGGAATCGGCCAGGTGCGGTCGGATCGGGGCGGCAGGCGCGGCGCTGCAAACAGGGTCGGCGTCACCCATTCGGGGCCGAGCAATCCAGCGACGAGTTCCTTGGCCGCCACTTTATCGGCGAACTGAACCATGCGCGGCGAGCGCCAGGTGACCTTCGCCCGTTGCACCTTATCAGTAAACGTCTTGGGGTTGAGCAGGTTGGGATAGCGTCCCGTCCGCAGCTTGTGGCGGCGCATGACCTTGACGACGTCTACGATGCTCATTGTGTGCGTTCCCCATGTCGCACCCGCCCATCAACCCGTCGGCGCGAAGCTCGTCAAGCCTGGGCCGATTTCTTCCAGCGCTTGATCGCCATGTTGCGCTTCAGACGGGAGAGGCGGTCGAGAAAGAAGATGCCGTTGACCTGGTCGATCTCGTGCTGGGCGATACGGGCCGGCAGGCCTTCGAGTTCGAGCTCGCGGCGGGTACCGTCCTCGTCGTCGTAGCTGATGCCGACCTTGGTGGCGCGGCTCACGGCGGCCTCGAAGCCGGGCATCGAGACCGAGCCTTCCGGGCCCTCGGCGGATTCTGCCCCTAGCCAGGTGATGTCGGGATTGTAGAGCACGAGGTAGTCACGCCGCGACGGATCGGAGACCGTGCTGATCACCGCCACAGGCGCGACCGCACCGATATGCACCGCGGCGAGCCCATAGGCATTGGCGGCGAGCGCCGCGGCCCTGAGCCGCGCGCCGATGGCGCGCAGGCCGTCGTCGACCGGACGTGGCTCCGCCTTGCGGCCGAATCGCGGGTCGGGCCAGCGGACGATGCCGAAGCCGCTCAGAACAGGCCGCCACGGCCGACAGAGAAATCGGTCGGCTGGTTGGGGTCGCCCTGCTCGATGCTCATGAAGGCGTTGGAATCGACGCCGATCACCGAGGTGACGAGGTTGGGACCGGTTCCGGGCTTGAACGCCTCGGCGATCGCGCGCTCCCCGCCCATCGCCTTCACGCCGGTCGCCGGGTCGATCCACACCTGCGCCATGCCGGTGGGCATGTTGAACGGCGTCGGCGGCTTGCCCTTCAGCGCATCGGCCATGAACTCGGTAAAGATCGGCACAGCCATTTCGCCGCCGGTCGCCTGCTTGCCCATGTTGCGCGGCGTGTCGAAGCCGACATAGACGCCAACGGCCAGCTCGGGGGTGAAACCGATGAACCACGCGTCCTTGTAGTCGTTCGAGGTGCCGGTCTTGCCTGCCACCGGGCGGTTGAGCGAGCGGGCCGAGGTACCGGTGCCGCGCTGCACCACGCCTTCCATCATCGAGGTGATCTGGTAGGCGGTCATCGGATCGAGCACCTGTTCGCGATTGTCGATGATCAGCGGCTCGCCCTGGTTGTTCCAGCCCTCGGCGGCGCAGCCGTCGCACAGGCGCTCGTCGTGCTTGTAGATGGTCTTGCCGTAGCGGTCCTGGATGCGGTCGATCAGCGTCGGCACGATCTTTCGCCCGCCATTGGCGATGGTCGCGTAGGCCGCGGTCATCCGCATGTCGGTGGTTTCGCCCGCGCCCAGCGCCATGGCGAGCACCGGGTTCAGCTCGTCGTAGATGCCGAACATCTTGGCGTAGTCCGAGATGAGCGGCATGCCCAGGTCCTTGGCGAGCCGCACGGTCATCACGTTACGCGATTTCTCTATGCCGACGCGCAGGGTCTGCGGGCCATAGAAGCTCTGCGCATAGTTCTCGGGCCGCCACACCGAGCCATCGGCGTTGACGATCTCGATGGGCGCGTCGAGCACCACCGAGGCGGGCGTGTAGCCGTTGTCGAGCGCGGCCGAGTAGACGATCGGCTTGAACGAGGAGCCGGGCTGGCGCAGCGCCTGGGTGGCGCGGTTGAACTCGGACTCGGCGAACGAGAACCCGCCCACCATGGCCAGCACACGGCCGGTGCGCGGGTCCATGGCGACCAGGGCGCCCTCGAGCTCGGGAACCTGCTCCAGCGTGTAGCGGTCCGGGCTGTCCTTCACCGCCGAGACGTAGATCACGTCGCCGGGCTTCAGGATGGTGCCGAGCTTCTGGCTCACCCACTTGATGTCGGGGCCCGCGAGCGTACCGGTGACCCGATCGGCCAGGATCTTGCCGTCGATGTCGTTGCCGGGCCTGAGCCCGATGGTGCCCTCGTTTGCGCCCATCTCGAGCACTACCGCAAGCTGCCACTCGGGCACGTCCGAGAGCGGCTTCACCTCGTTGACCGCCTCGCCCCACTCCTTGCCGACGATGTCGACCGAGGCGACCGGCCCGCGGAAGCCGTAGTTATGATCGTAGCTGATCAGCCCGTCCATCAGGGCGTCACGGGCGTATTCCTGCAGCTTGGGATCGAGCGTGGTGCGCACCGACAGGCCGCCGCCATAGAGTTCCGCCTCGCCATAGAGCTTGCCGAGCTGGCGGCGCACTTCCTCGGTGAAATACTCGGCCGAGTAGAGCTGGCTGCCGGAGGTGCGCGGCTTGACGTTGAGCCCCTCTTCCTTCGACTTCGCCGCATCGGAAGCGTCGAGGTACCCGTTCTCGACCATGCGATCGAGCACCCAGTTGCGACGCTCGATGGCCTGCTTGGTGCGGCGGAACGGG
>JAEYTN010000372.1 GCA_023433985.1 Pseudomonadota bacterium
GAACAAGACCTCGACGCTGAAGTCATCGGATGGCGTTCCCACGCCCGCCGAAATCTGCAAGGTGCTGGACGACTACGTCATCGGTCAGTACCGCGCCAAGCGGAACCTCTCGGTTGCCGTGCACAACCACTACAAGCGGCTGCACCACGCCACCAAGAACCAGGACATCGAACTCTCGAAGTCGAACATCCTGCTGATCGGCCCGACCGGTACCGGCAAGACTCTGCTTGCGCAGACGCTGGCCCGTATCCTCGACGTGCCCTTCACCATGGCCGATGCGACGACGCTGACCGAAGCCGGTTATGTCGGCGAGGACGTCGAGAACATCATCCTGAAGCTGCTGCAGGCCGCCGACTACAATGTCGAGAAGGCGCAGCGCGGCATCGTCTACATCGACGAAGTCGACAAGATTTCGCGCAAGTCGGACAACCCGTCCATCACCCGCGACGTGTCGGGCGAGGGCGTGCAGCAGGCCCTGCTCAAGATCATGGAAGGCACCGTTGCCTCCGTGCCTCCGCAGGGCGGCCGCAAGCATCCGCAGCAGGAATTCCTGCAGGTGGATACGACCAACATCCTGTTCATCTGCGGCGGCGCGTTCGCCGGGCTCGAAAAGATCATCGCCGCCCGCGGCGAAGGCTCGGGCATCGGCTTCTCGGCCGTGGTGAAGGATCCGCGCGATCGCCGCGTCGGCGACCTGCTCAAGGACGTGCAGCCCGAAGACCTGGTGCGGTTCGGCCTCATCCCCGAGTTCATCGGCCGCCTCCCGGTGCTGGCCACCCTCGAGGACCTCGACGAGCCGGCGCTGATCCAGATCCTCACCGAGCCCAAGAACGCCCTGGTGCGCCAGTACCAGCGCCTGTTCTCGATGGAAGACACCGAGCTCACCTTCCACGAGGATGCGCTCAAGGCCATCGCCAAGCACGCCATCGAGCGCAAGACCGGCGCCCGTGGCCTCCGCTCGATCATGGAAGGCATCCTGCTCGACACCATGTACGACCTGCCGTCGCTCGAAGGCGTCGAGGAAGTGGTGATCAGCGAGGAAGTGGTGAACGGCAAGGACGCTCGCCCGCTCTACATCTATGCCGAGCGCAAGAAGGAAGAGCAGAGCGCCTGACGCTCGCCACTTGACTGATTCACCGGGGAGTGCGGAAACGCGCTCCCCGGTTTCGTTTGGGAGCACGCATGCCGGTCAACCTGCCCTCCGAACTGCAGGACGCCATCCGCCGCGTCGCCGAAGGGCGCGACCACGGAGCGCTGCGTGACAGCTCGGCGCGCATCTCCGAGCACTATCGTGCCAAGGGTGCTTCGCGCTCGGTGATCGCCGGTGGCGGCGACGCGGTGGCCTATGCGCTCAGCCGGATGCCGGGGACCTATGCCGCGGTCGCGACCGTGCTCGGCGAGGTGGCCGAACTGGCGCCCGACTTCGCCCCGGCGACGCTCCTTGATGCCGGGGCAGGGCCGGGGACCGCCGGCTGGGCAGTGGCCGACGTGTTTCCGGGCGTCGATGCGACCCTGCTCGACCACAACCCCGACTTCCTGGCACTGGCGCGCGAGCTGGGCCTCGAGGCCCAAACCGTGCCGGGCGACCTCACCCGCTTCGATCTTGGCAAGGCGTTCGACCTCGTCACCTGCGCCTACGCGCTGACGGAGCTCGGCGACGCCGCCATCCTCGATGTCGCCGAACGCCTGTGGGCCCATACCGGCAGCATCCTCGCCATCGTCGAGCCCGGCCGGCCGCGCGACTACGGGCGGCTGATGGCCGTCCGTGCGCGGTTGATCGAACTGGGCGCCACGGTTCTCGCCCCATGTCCTCACGACAAGCCGTGTCCGCTCGTCGCCCCCGACTGGTGCCATTTCTCCGTTCGCCTCAACCGCAGCCGTGAGCACATGCGGATGAAAGGGGGAACGCTCGGATACGAAGATGAGAAGTTCAGCTACCTCGTCGCCACACGCGCCGGCGTCGGCGCGCGCACGCCCGCGCGCATCAACCGGCCGCCGGATGAGAACAAGTTTTCCGTCTCCCTCGCAGTATGCGCGCCCGACGGAGCAGAGCTTCGCGTCGTGCCAAGCCGTGATAAGGTCGCGTTCAAGGCAGCCAAGAAGCTGGCTTGGGGTGACAGGGTCGAAGCGGCGAAATCATAAGACGACTTCCCAATACCGTACCATAGGTACACTTGCCGGCCGAGGGCGCCGTCACTACCTTCCGCCCACTTTTGTTTAGGAGAACCTCATGAAGTTCAACGACATCCTGGGCACGGTCGGCAATACGCCGGTCGTTCGCATCAACAAACTGGCCCCCGCCCATGTCAAGCTCTACGTCAAGGTCGAGGCTTTCAACCCGCTCGGATCGGTGAAGGACCGCCTGGCGCTGGGCGTCATCGAGGCGGCCGAGAAGTCGGGTGCGCTGAAGCCCGGCCAGACCGTCATCGAAGCGACATCCGGCAATACCGGCATCGGGCTCGCGATGGTCTGCGCCGCCAAGGGCTATCCGCTGGTCGTCACCATGGCCGAGAGCTTCTCGGTCGAGCGGCGCAAGCTGATGCGCTTCCTCGGCGCCAAGGTCGTGCTCACCCCGGCGTCCGAGCGCGCCAACGGCATGGTCCGCAAGGCCGAGGAATTGGCGGCGCAGAACGGCTGGTTCCAGACCCGGCAGTTCGAGAATGAAGCCAACCCAGACATGCACTCGCGCACCACGGCGCAGGAAATCCTCAAGGATTTCGCCGACGAGAGGCTCGATTACTGGGTCACCGGCTTCGGCACCGGCGGCACGCTGACCGGTGTCGGCCGCGTGCTGCGCAAGTCGATGCCGAACACCAAGATCGTGGTCGCCGAGCCGGAGGGCGCGCCGATGCTCACCTCCGGCGAGCCGCAGGAGCGGCGCGAGGGTGGTGCGGCGGCCGGCAGCCATCCGGCATGGAAACCGCATCCGTTCCAGGGCTGGAGTCCCGACTTCATCCCCCGGATCACCGGCGAGGCGGTGGACGAGAAGCTCATCGACCAGGTGCTGACCATTGCCGGCCCGGACGCGATGAAGAACTCGCAGCTACTCGCGCAGAAGGAAGGCATCTTCGTCGGCATCACCGCCGGCGCGACCTTCGCCGGCGCGCTCAAGGTGGCGGAATCGGCTCCGGCCGGGTCGACCATCCTCGCCATGCTGCCCGACACGGGCGAGCGCTATCTCTCGACCCCGCTCTTCGCCGAGGTACCCGCCGACATGACGCCTGAGGAGGAAGCGATCTCGCTCTCCACCCCGGGCCAGCACCTGCCGCCCAAGGCCGCGGCGGCGTGACTCAAGAGGAGGCGGCCATCAGGCCGCCTCTTTCGCCTCCGGCCCCACATAGAGCGACTTCGGCCGGATCAGCTTGCCGGTTTCGGCCTGTTCCCGTGCATGGGCAATCCAACCACCGACGCGGCCGATGGCGAACACCGCCGTGAACGCCTCGCGCGGGAAACCCAGCGCGTCGAGCAGCAGCGCGGTGTAGAACTCGACGTTGGTGAGCAGCGGCCGCTCCGGCTTGTGCCGTTTCAGCGCGGCGAGCGCCGTGTCCTCCACCGCCATTGCCAGCTTCATTCGCGTAGCGTTGACGTTACCGGTCGCCTTCAGCCGCTCAAGTGCTGCAGAAAGCGCGTCGGCACGCGGGTCCCGGGCGCGGTAAATGCGGTGACCGAAGCCCATCAGCCGCTCGCCTCGCGCCAGCGCTGCGTCGATCCAGCTCTCCGCCCGCTCCGGTGTACCGATGGTATCGAGCATGTCGAGCACAGGCCCCGGCGCGCCGCCGTGCAGCGGCCCCTTCAGCGCGCCGAGCGCCGCCAGCACCGCGGAGTCGAGCCCGGCCTGGGTCGAGGCCACCACCCGCGCAGTGAAGGTCGAGGCGTTGAGCCCGTGATCGGAGACGGTGACGAGGTAGGTGTCGAGCCCGTCGGCCATCGCCTTGGGGGCGTCGGCGCCGCGGGTCATGCGCAGGATGTCGGCGGCATGGCCGAGAGCGGCCTCTGGCGCCAGCGGCGCCTTGCCTGCGGCCATCCGCAGCACTGCCGGCAGCAACACGCCAGGCGCGGCCGCGATCGTCAGGGCGGTTTCAAGGTCCGTGCCGTCCGGCAGGGCGCCCATCAGCATCCGCATCGCGTCGAATGGCGCGAGACCTGCCGCGGCGGGGAGCCGGTCCCGGGTCGCCTCGAACACCTTCGCGCGTGCGGCACCAAGCGGCCGTACGAGATCGCGGGGCAGGGCAGGGAAGAAGCCCTCCCAAAGCAGCCCGAGCGCGTGCTCGTAGCTCACCTTGCCCGCCAGCGCCTCAAGCGGCAGGCCGCGGATCACCAGCCGGCCGGCGAGCCCGTCGACATCGGACAGCACCGTCTTGGCGGCAACGACATTTTCGAGACCATCGTTCATCTTGCACCTCGCTTTTGCAGCAGGGTAGGCTGATCAAGATTGACGTCAATCTTGATAAAAACGATCAATGTGAGGCTCCCATGTGGCTCACCGCACCCGAAGCGCTGGCCCGGCTTGGCTCCAAGCCGCAGTCGCTCTACGCCAGCGTCAGCCGCGGTCGTATTCGGGCCAAGTCAGACCCGGCCGACAGCCGCAAAAGCCTCTACAACGCCGCGGACGTCGACCGCCTCGCGGCACGCAGCCGTGGCCGCCGTAGTGCTACGGCTGTCGCCGCCGAAGCGATCAACTGGGGCGATCCGGTGCTGCCGTCGGCCGTTTCGACGGTGAGCAACGGCCGCCTCTACTATCGCGGACAGGACGCGGCCGTGCTGAGCCGCACCGTCACGCTGGAGACGGCGGCCGAACTCCTCTGCGAAGCGCCGCTCGACGGACACGAGCCCAAGCCCGGAGCAGCATCGTCCGGCGTTCCTGCTGCCTTCGCTACCCTGGCGCAGCTGGCCGTCACCTCGCCGCCAAGCGTCGGCCGCAGCCCCCTCGTGCTCCGGCTCGACGCCGCGCGCGTCTTCCACGCCGTCGCCGATGCGCTTCTCGGTCCGGGCGAAGGCGAGATGCACCGCCGCCTTGC
>JAEYTN010000394.1 GCA_023433985.1 Pseudomonadota bacterium
AGGTAGAGGTGGCGGTTGGCCGTATCGACCACCACCGTCCCCGGCTGCTCGCCGGTCGGATCGTCCACCGCCTGCCGCCAGAACTGCGGCTCGACCAGCTCCATGCGGGCCGCGGGAATGGGGAAGCGCTCCTCGGGGATGGCCGCATACATGGAGGCGATGTCGGGCGGCACGCGGGTGGTTTCGTCGGCGATGCGGGTCTGCCCGGAGGTGGCGCAACCGGCGAGCGACAGCGCGGCAAGGCTCGCGGCCCCGGCAAGCAGCTGCCGGCGGCCGATGATCAGGTCTGTCATTCTCAAATCTCTTCTGCGCGGCGCGTGGCGCCGCAGGAAAAACACGGGTTAAGCTGAGACCGTCAGCCGAAGCGGGGTGGTTCCAGTTCGGCCCGAGGGCCCCTCCCCTCCGGCATCGGCTCGTCGCGGAGGCCGGATTTCCACTGCGCATCGGTGGCGCGCGGCACTTCCACCCGGCGGAGTTCCTTGAGCTGCGGCTCCGCCGGCATCATCCGCTTCGAACACATGAGGTCCGCCGGCAGCGGCAGGTTGGCCGGCGCCGAAGTTTCGCCCGCGAGCTGCGCCCGGCAGCCGTCGAGGCCCCGATGGAGGCCAACGGCATAGCTCGAGCCCAGCAGCACCACGAGGGCGACGAGGGACAACAATATGGCGCGGAAGTGAACCATGGGGCCGAGCTAGGTCGCGATTCGGCCCAAATCCAGCCCGCTCACGCCCCTGTGTATAGGCACGATCCCGAACGATGCAGAAAGGCCACACCGGACGCGGATACCCGACGCTAACCGTCGCCGCCTATGCTCGCCGGCATGGCATACGCTCACCTCACCGATACCGCCGTCCGTCAGCACGTCGCCGACTGGCAGCGCGAACTCGGGGCCGTCCGGCGCCTCGCGGAGAAGACGCAGACCGCGTATCTCAGCGACCTGGGGCTGTTCCTCGCGTTCCTTTCCGCCCACACCGGTGGCGAAGTGGGGCTGGCGACGCTGCGCGAGCTCAGGGCCGCCGATATCCGCGCCTTCCTCGCGGCGCGGCGCAACGACAATGTCGGCTCGCGCTCGCTGGCCCGCGAGCTGAGCGCCATCAAGAGCTTCTTCGGCTTCCTCGAGCGCGAGGGCATCCTCTCCTCCGAGGCGCTGGCGACCATCCGCACGCCCAGGCAGCCGCGCTCGCTGCCCAAGGCGCTGACCGTGCTCGAGGCGCGCGCCACCATCCGGACGGTCGACGAACTGGAGGATACGCCCTGGATCGCGGCGCGCGACATGGCGGTGATCTCGCTGCTCTATGGCGCCGGGCTGCGTATTTCCGAGGCGCTCGCCATCACGCGGGCCGACCTCGATGCTTCGGCGCTGCGCGCCACCGGCAAGGGCGGCAAGACCCGGCTGGTGCCGTTGATTTCGCAGGTGCGGCAGGCGATCGACGCCTATCTCGGGCTCTGCCCCTTCAAGCCGGAGGCCGGTGAGCCGATCTTCCGCGGCGCCAAGGGCGGCGTGCTCTCGCCCCGCCTCATCCAGCTCCGGCTCGAGCAACTGCGCGGCGCCCTCGGCCTGCCGCCGACCGCCACGCCGCACGCCCTGCGGCACTCGTTCGCCACCCACCTCCTCGGCCGCGGCGGCGACCTCCGCGCCATCCAGGAACTGCTCGGCCACGCCTCGCTATCCACCACGCAGATCTACACCGCGGTGGACACGGAGCGGTTGCTGGATGCCTACCGGAGTGCGCATCCGAGGGCGTGAGGGGCTGGACGCCCCCTCCACCACACTACGCGTGGTCCTCCTCCCCCGCTTCGCGGTGGAGGAGCACGGAGGGCTCAGCGCCTCCACAGAAGATTGGCCGCGAGGGGGCGTGACACATTCGACTCCCTTCCTTCCCGCTTTACTTCCCACCGGCCGCCGCGTACCAATCGCGCATGTCCGCTTGCATCCTAATTATCGGCAAAATTCGCCTTAGCCCCTCCCGGGGCCGGGACGCGACGGACATTTGACCCTCGACGCTCACCGGACCCCGCCATCAGGCGCGGGAATACGTCCGGTGATCTGATGGCAGGGCCGCAACTGGACCCGCCACGATGCCGACCGACACTGCGCCTCGCCCCCTCCACACCGCCGCCTGGGCCGGCATCGTGCTTGCGCTGCTCGGCGCGGCGCTGTTCGCCACCAAGGGCATCGTCATCAAGCTGGCGCTGCTCGAAGGCATCGACGCGGTGACCACGCTCACCTGGCGGATGATCGTCGCGGTGCCGATCTTCCTCACCGTGGGCATCATCGGCTATCGGCGGAAGCTCCGCCAGTTGCCGGCCGGCACGCCCTCGCCGCTGACCTGGCCGGTGCTGCTGCAGACGCTGGGCGTCGGCGCGCTCGGCTACTACATCGCGAGCCTGCTCGATTTCTCCGCGCTCGAATACATTTCGGCGCAGTTCGACCGGCTGATCCTCCTCACCTACCCCTTTTTCGTGGTGCTGTTCGGCGCGGTGTTCTTCAAGCGGCGCATTACGCTGCCGATGCTGGCCGCGCTGGTCGTCTCCTATTTCGGCATCGCGCTGATCTTCTGGCACGACCTCAGGATCGAGGGCGACCACGTGCTGCTCGGCGCGACGCTGGTGTTCGGCTCGGCGCTGGCCTATGCGGCCTACCAGATCCTCGCCAAGCCGCTGATCGACCGGCTGGGCTCGGGGCTTTTCACCTCCATCGCCATGAGCGCGGCCGGGCCCTGCGTCATCGTGCACTTCCTCTTCACCCACCCGGTGGGCGACCTCGCCATCACCGGCAACGGCTTCCTGCTGATGCTGGCGATCGGCACGGTGGCGACGGTGCTGCCGGCCTACTGCACCTCGGGCGCCATCGGCCTGATCGGGCCCGAACGCACCGCCATCATCGGCAACGTCTCGCCGCTGGTAACGGTGGGGCTCGCGATCTCGGTGCTGGGCGAGCCCTTCACCGTCTGGCACGCCGCGGGCACGGCGCTCGTGCTGGGCGGCGTCTTCATCTTCACCCGCAAGGAGAAGCCGAAGGTGAAGGTGCTGGAGGAGCAGACGGCTTAGCGGACTGAGGTCGCGCCCGCTACGGGGGAGCAACAAAGCGCTCCCCCGAACGTGGCACTAGATGTGGATCGCGCCATCCCCGCACATCAGCGCGGCTTCCTTCACCGCCTCGCTGAGCGTGGGGTGGGCGTGGGTGGTGCGGCCGAGGTCTTCGGCGGAGCCGGAGAACTCCATCAGCACGGCGATCTCGTGGATCATCTCGCCGGCATTCTTGGCGATGATCTGGGCGCCCAGCACGCGGTCGGTGGCGCCGTCGGCGAGGATCTTCACATAGCCCTGCG
>JAEYTN010000031.1 GCA_023433985.1 Pseudomonadota bacterium
TGACGATTTCGGCGAAGACGGGAGCGAGCCAGTCGGCCTGCCGGCCGGTAACGAGTTCGTAGAAGGCGACCATCGACTTGATGTCGGCGGCGACGAGGCGGGTTGAGGCGAATTTCATCTTGATCTCCGTGCTGATGCCCGCTTGTAGCCGGAGGCTGCTGACAGCATTCTGGCAGCAGGAGTCAGTGACATGCGCCGCGCCGACAGGCTGTTCCAGATCATCCAGATTCTCCGCCGCTCCACCCGGGCGGTAACGGCGGAGGCGATTGCGGGCGAACTCGAGGTATCGAAGCGCACCGTCTATCGCGATGTCGCCGACCTGATCGGGCAGCGCGTGCCGATCACCGGCGAGGCGGGCTTCGGCTACCTGCTCGACCCCGGCTACGACATGCCGCCGCTGATGCTGACGCCGGACGAACTCGAGGCGGTGGTGCTCGGCGCGCAGTGGGTGGTGGGCCATGCCGACCCTGCCCTCGCGGTCGCGGCGCGCGACGTGGTGGCGAAAATCGCCGCTACGGTGCCGGAACGGCTGCGACCCTTTGTCGAGCTGCCGAGCGTCGGCAGCCGGCCGGTGGCGCGGGCGCCGGAATGGGTCATCTCGGAGAGCACCCTGCGCGGCGCCATCCGCGACGGCCGGAAGCTCCGGCTGCGCTACAGGACGGAAGGCGGCGAGGTGAGCGAGCGGACGGTGTGGCCGGTGATCCTCGGCTACGACGACCTGCACCGGATGCTGGTCGCCTGGTGCGAGCTGCGCGACGGCTTCCGACACTTCCGCCTCGACCGGGTCATCGAAGCGGCGGTGCTCGCTGAGGCCTATCCGGGCCGGCGGGTCGACCTGCGGCGGCGCTGGGAACGGTGGCGGGAGGAGGAGTTGCAGCGGCGCGGGATGGCTTGAGCAGGCGGCGCCGTTTGCGTCGGCCACTCACTCGGCGGCGGGGGAACGATGCTTGGGGTGCGAGGTTGGCAGCCTATGCCCACAAGAGGAGACCGCCCATGTTCATGCGTGTAGACCGGCTGATCACCGAACTGCCCCCGCCCAAGAAGCAGGACCCCAACGCGGCCGCCGCGCTGCAGGAACTGCTTGGCGGCAAGTACGGCGAAATGTCGACGCTGGGGAATTACATGTTCCAGAGCTTCAACTTCCGCTCCAAGGACAAGCTGCGGCCGTTCTACAGCCTCGTGGCCTCGATCACAGCCGAGGAACTCGCGCATGTGGAGTTGGTGAGCAATGGCGTCGCCATGCTCAACAACGGGCCGGACAAGCCCAATGCCGATGCCAAGCCGGGTGGCGACGTATCGTTGGCGCCTTTCGAGGCGATGCAGGAAATCCGGCTGGCCTCGGCCTTCCTCTCCAACGGGGGCGGCGCGACGCCGGTGAATGCCAATGGGGTGTCGTGGAACAATGACTTCGTCACTACCACCGGCAACGTGATCTTCGACCTGCTGCACAACTTCCACCTCGAATGCGGGGCGCGGCTGCACAAGCTGCGCGTCTACGAGACGCTGAGCGCCGACAACGCGACCGGCCGCGAGGTGTGCGGCTACCTGCTGGTACGCGGCTCCGTGCACGCGCACTCCTACGCGCTGGCGCTGAAGAAGCTGACCGGTGTCGAGATAGAGAAGATGCTGCCGACGCCGAACATTCCGCTGGCGAAGATTCCGGAGTGTCAGAAGTATCTCGACGAGGGCTCGCACCGGCGCCTCTACACATGGAGCCAGGACGACTACAAGGAGATCGCGGGCGTCTGGTCGAACGACGAGGTGGCGTTGCCGACCGACCCGCCCGGCGAGCTCGAAGTGGTGGAAGGCATGCCGGACGGCGGCAAGATTCACCAGCTCGTCGGCGTGCCATCGGCATTTACGCCGGACTATGCGCCCGAGGAGTTCTACGAGATCGCGGCGAAGCTTTACAAGAAGTCGCGGTAGCCGAGCCCTCCGGCTGTTCGACAGGTGGCTTCAGGGACGGCGACGAGAGTGGTGCTGCTCTCGACGACCCCTCATCCGCTCTTCGGGCACCTACTCCCGCAGGGGGGAAGGGGAACTTGTGTCGTCGGCGGCCATTCCTGGGGGCTGGTGGGCCTACCTACCGCTGCCTTCAGGCCGCCGTGCCCTTCGACCGGGCGAGCTTGCCCCTCAGCCCCTTGGCCCAGCCTTTCAGCCGGTCGTCGCCCTTGATGCGCTGGCGGATGACCTGCCAGTTCCGGTGGGTCTCGCCGGCGACCGTGCCGAGCGTTGTCAGCGGGACGTAGTGGTGGCGGACGGGGATCTGGACGTTGCACCAGTGCCGCTTTTCGTCGGTGAAGCCGGCGCCCATGTCGAAGGTGCGGTACCCAAGCTCGAACACGCTCTGCATGACGCGCAGCAGGCACTGCTTACCGGGCGAGCCAGCCTGGATCGCCGGGTCCTCGCTCATTGAACTGATGAGGCAGAAAAGGCGCGTGCCGTGCGCGACATTGTAGCGGACCGCGACGACCTCGCCATCGAGGCGCAGGACGTGGAGGCGCACGTCGACGCCCGACTCCGCCGCAACCGTGGCGTCGTAGAACTCTCGGATGCCGGGGCACGTGAACGGGTCGGGCACGTTCATGGCGCGGAAACGGGCGGCGCGCTGGCGGAACATCAGGTCGAGGATGGCCGGCGCGTCGGGGCCGTTGCGAACCTCTTCGAAACCCACCTGCCCCAGCGCCTCCAGCCGGTCGCCCTGCTGGCGGTCATGCTTGCGGCGCGACTTGTTGCGCTGCGTGCGGTCGGCTTCGTCCCAACTGGAAAACTGGGCGCGATAGAGCGTTTCGGCCGGGATGGAGCGGCCGAGCTCGGCGAAGAGATCCACCCCGTCAACCGCCAGCTGCGGCACGGATTTCAGGTAGATGAGGTCGGCGCCCGACAGTGTTTCCAGCATGGCGGACCACAGCGCCGCGCGCTCCACCGAGCCGAGGCGGGCGAGGCGCTGGATATCGACCAGCGGCGCGTTGCAGCCGACATGCGGACCCGGGAACCAGCTCAGCAGCGTGACGCCGCGGGCCTTGCGGCGCCAGAGCGGCAGCAGCGCGACCGGCTCGCCCGCCATCTCGGCGACGACGTAGAGCTGGTCCTCGCGCGCGATCTTCTGCGCCGCGACCCAGGCGCGGGTGAAGCCGAGATGCTGGCCGGGGGATTGGATCTCGCCCGACTGCAGGCACTGCCAGAGGGGGGCGACTGCGTCGAGGTCGTTGAGGACGTGGACGGCGACCACCGGCACGCCATGCGCGCGCGGCAGCGCGGACACCGGCGCGTCATCGATCATCGCGGCCATGGACATGACGGAACCCCCTCGCTCACTGCCGGCGACAGTCGCGGGGAGGGGTGAACGCGGCGTTGAAATTGCCGTGAACGAGCGTGGCTTTTGGGCGATTGCTGCGCGGACGGTTAAGCGGCGCTTACCCGAAGCTCTGCAACACCGGGAAAGTCTCGAGGAACCAGTAGGAGATGCTGGTGAACTGGCCGGTGAGGAACAGCAGGCCGGTGACCACGAGCAGCCCGCCCATCACCTTTTCCACCGTGCCCAGGTGCTTCTTGAAGCTGGAAAAGAACGTGAGGAACGGGCCGATGGCGATGCCGGCGAGCAGGAATGGCACGCCGAGGCCGAGCGAGTAGAGGCCGAGCAGCGCAGCGCCGTCGAGCGCGGTCTGCTGCGAGGAAGCGACGGCGAGGATGGCGGCGAGCACCGGGCCGATGCAGGGCGTCCAGC
>JAEYTN010000422.1 GCA_023433985.1 Pseudomonadota bacterium
GGCCGAGGGCGTCTGGTTTCGCCCGCTCTTTCTCAACACCCTGCAGGGCCAGTGGTGCAACCTGCTGCGCGTCCGCCGCGCCGGCATCCTCAGCCGCCACCTCCACCCGCAGCCGGTGCATGGCTACGTCATCAAGGGCCGCTGGCACTATCTCGAGCATGACTGGGTGGCCGAGACCGGCTCCTACGTCTTCGAGCCGCCCGGCGAAATCCACACCCTCACCGTCCCCGAGGACACCGAGGAGATGATTACCTTCTTCAACATCTCCGGCTGCATGGTTTACCTCGACAAGGACAACAAGCAGATCGGCTTCGAGGACGTCTTCACCAAGATCGACATGTGCCGCAAGCACTACGAGCAGGTGGGACTGGGCGCCGACTACGTGAAGCAGTTCATCCGCTGAGGGGCGGCCGCAACGAGGGGGACATCATGACCTGGGCTACTGAGTTCTACGCCGGCAAGCACGTGGTGATTACCGGCGCCACCTCCGGCATCGGCCAGGGCATCGGCCGCGCCTTTGCCGATGCGGGCGCGACCGTGCACGTCACCGGCGCCACGCAGGCCGAGGTCGAGGCGGGCGCCGCCGCCGAGCCGCGCTTCCGCTACACCCAGCTCGATGTCCGCAACTCGGAGCAGGTCGCCGAATACGCCGCCGCCTTCGGCCCGATCAGCACGCTGGTCAACTGCGCCGGCGTCAACTTGCGTGCCGCCGAGCATACGGTGGAAGGCTTCGAGACCGTGGTCGATATCAACCTCAACGGCTCGATGCGCACCAGCTACGCCTTCAAGGAGAAGCTCGCGGCAAGCGGGGCAGGGGCGGCCATCCTCAACATCGGCTCGATGTTCTCGTTCTTCGGCGCCCCGCACGCCCCGGCCTACACCGCCTCCAAGCACGGCGTCGCCGGCATCACCAAGGCCCTCGCCGTCGCCTTCGCCAAGGACAATATCCGCGTCAATGCGCTCGCCCCCGGCTGGATCGAAACCGCCATGACGGCCATCCCCCGCGCCAACGAGGCGCGCAACGCCGAACTCATGGCCCGCACCCCGCTCGGCCGCTGGGGCACCCCGGCCGATCTCGCGCCGCCGGCGCTATTCCTCTGCTCGCCCCTCGCCGGCTTCATCACCGGCGCCGTCCTCCCCGTCGACGGCGGCTTCCTCGTCGCCTGATGGCGGCACCACCTTGGGCGCGCAGAAATAGAGCGCCTGGTTGATGGCGTATAGCGAGCCCGAGAGCGAAATCGCCCGGTCGGTCGGCAGGCCGTCCTCCGGGTCGAGGTAGACAAGCCCGGAGTTCTTCAAAAGCTCGATGATCGGCGCGACGTCGCCCTCGATCCGCGCATGGTAGGGCGAGCCGTCCCCCACCGCTGTCACCGGCACACGCTCGCCTTCCTTGTCGAACTCCAGCACCCACCGCCCGGCATCCCCGCCCGCGCGGCTGGTATGGATGTGCACGCCGACCGTGAAGTCGTCCTCGCACCGCACCGCGAGGCAGGTGAAGCTCATCGCCGTCGCCCCATAGGAGCACCCCAGCGTCGCCCGGTCGCCTTCACCCGGCAGCGGCGAGTAATGCCACCCGGCCTCCTGCGCGAGGACAGGGGAGGTGAGGAGGAGCGCAGGCCCGGCCACAACGGCCTTGAGCAAACCCGACCCGTTGTTCAGCACGCCCCTGCCTCCACCCTTACTTCCCCGCCGCCTCGAGCAGCGCCAGATCCCGCGAGCTCAGCGTCAGCCGCGCCCCCTTGGCGAGGCTCGCCACCTGCTCCACGCTCGTGGCCGAAGCGATCGGCGCCGTCACGCCGGGCTGCGCCGCGACCCACGCCAGCGCCACTTCGGCCGGCTTCGCCCGGTGGTCGGCGCTCACCTGGTCGAGCGCCGCGAGGATGCGATAGCCCTTGTCGTTGAGGTACTTGTCCATCCGCGCCCCGCGCGCGCTCTTCGAAAAGTCCGCCTCCGACCGGTACTTGCCGGTCAGGAACCCCGCCGCGAGGCTGAAATAGGTGATCACCCCGATCTCGTGCTTGACGCAGTAATCCTGCAGCGGCCCCTCGAAACTCTCGCGCGCATAGAGGTTGTATTCCGGCTGTTCGGATTCGTAGCGCGGCCAGTCATGCGCCTTGCTGATCGCATCGGCCTCTGCATGCATCTCAGCTGTGTAGTTCGACGAGCCGATCCACCGCACCTTCCCGGCCTCCACCAGCCGCGCGTAAGCCCCCAGCGTTTCCTCGTGCGATACGGTCGGGTCCGCCCAGTGGCTCTGGTACAGGTCGATATAGTCGACCTGCAGCCGCCGCAGCGAATTCTCCACCTCCTCGACGATCCAGTTTGCCGACAGGTCGCGCTTCCCCTGGCCCATGTCCGAGCCCACCTTGGTGAACACCAGCACCCGGTCGCGATTGCCGCGCGCCTTCATCCAGTTGCCCAGAATCGTCTCCGACTTGCCCTTGCCGTAGGAGTCGGACGTGTCGATCGCCGTGAACCCGTTGTCCGCGTAGGCGTCGAGCACGGTGAAGGCCTGCGCCTCGTCGATGGTCCAGCCCAGCACGTTCCCGCCGAACACCAGCGGCTCGAAATGCAGGTCGGTGCGGCCCAGGCGGCGCTTGGTCATGGCAGTCACTCCGGTGTTGAAGAGGCATCAAGAAAAGCAGAACGCCACCGTAAGCCCACCGGTTCACCACGTACAAGCGGCAGACCAGCCGCCAACGTCTCCGGGGATCCTCCACCGCGCAGCGGGGGAGGGGGGCGCCGAAGGCGGTGGAGGGGGCGGCCACGCGCACCGAACTCACCGCGGCTCGATCAAATCCCATTTGTTCCCGTAGAGGTCCTCGAACACCGCCACCGACCCGTAGGCCTCGTGCCGCGGCGCCTCGAGGAACCGCACCCCGCGCTCGCTGAACTTCGCAAAGTCCCCGGCGAAATCCCCTGTCTCGAGGAAAAAGCCCACCCGCCCTCCCGTCTGGTCGCCCACCCGCGCCGCCTGCTCCTCCCCATCGGCCCGCGCCAGCAGCAGCCGCGCCCCGCCACCGGGCGGCGTCACCAGCACCCAGCGCTTGCCGCCGCCCAGGTC
>JAEYTN010000474.1 GCA_023433985.1 Pseudomonadota bacterium
GAGCAGGATATCAAGTCCGCGCTCGATCTCGTCTCGGCCAACCGCACCACCCTCGTCATCGCCCACCGGCTCTCCACCGTGGTCGACGCCGACGAGATCATCGTGCTGCGCGATGGTCGGATTGCCGAGCGCGGCAAGCACGCCGACCTGCTCAGCCACGCCGGCCTCTACGCCCAGATGTGGAACCGCCAGCGCGAGGCGAGCGAGGTGGAAGAGCTGGCCCGCCGCGTCGCCAACGACCCCGAAGGTTTCGTTCGCCGCGGCGTGCCGGCTGCGGAATAGGGGAGGGGAACCCTGGGGCGCCCGGTGAGTTTGGGTCAGGACCCTCCCATCGACCGCGTCTCATGCCCCTTTCCCGCAACGCCTCCCTCGACGCGCTCCGCGTGCTGAGCCTCACCGGCATCATCACTCTCCATGTCGCGGGCGGCGGCTTCAACGACAACAAGGCGCTGGCCTTCGTGCTGGACGAGCTGAGCCGTTTTGCGGTGCCAGCGTTCTTCATCCTCTCGGCCTGGTTCTGGAAGCCCGTGGAACTCGCCTCGCCCCTGCGCCTGACGCTGCGCGTGGCCGGGCGCGTACTGCCCGCGTTCCTGCTCTGGACGGCGGTATTCGTGCTGCTGGAGCAGGTCGATCACCTCGACCGCGCCGCCATCGACTACTCGCCGGGCGGCCTGTTGCTGCTGCTATGGACGGGTGGCCCGGCCTTCCACCTGTGGTTCCTCCCGGCGCTGGTGGTCTCCACCGCGTTGGTCGGCCTCGCCGGCCGCTATCTGGGGTGGCGGTGGACGCTGGCCCTGTCGCTGCTGCTGTTCGTCGGCGGCACGCTGGTAGGAGCGTACTCGCGCCCGCTTTTCGGTCACGGCTTCCCGTTCTGGATGGACCGCAACGGGCTGTTCTTCGGCCCGGTGTTCCTCACGCTTGGCGTGCTGCTCCGGCGCCACCGCGACGACCTTGCCCCCCTGCCGCTCTGGGGCATCACGGGCGCGGCGCTCGGCTTCGGCCTCATGCAGGTCGCCGAAGGCTTCCTCGTCGTCGGCCGCTACCCCATGGGCCACGACTATTCGCTCGCAACCCTCGGTTACGCCGCCGCCGTGGTGCTGCTCTTCACCCGCCTGGAACTGCGCGCGCCGATCTGGTCCACCCTCGGCAAGGCGACCTTCACCGCCTACCTGGTCCATCCGCTGATCCTCAGCTGGCTGGTGATGACCCTCCACGTGAAGCCATCGGGGCTGGTGATTGTCTTCTGCGTCGCGATCACCCTTGCCATCGGCGTGTCGTGGCAGGCGCTGCGCACACGCTCGGCAAATGAAAAGGCCCGCGTCCCCGCGGGCCCTTCCTAACTTCCCGCGGAGTCAGTGGGACTTGGTTCGGTGTGGCGACTGAGCCAATCCTCCAGGACCTCCTTGCGAAACGTACCGGCCTCCATGTTCGCGTAGATGAAGGTGATCCAGTCCTCTTCGCGACCAGTAGGACTCACGCCGTTGACCTGGAGAAACAGGATCGTGCTGGCAAAGGCGACGCGCTTGTTGCCGTCGATGAAGCCGTGGTTCATGGCGAGGCTCTCCCACATCGCCGCGGCTTCCTCGATGACGTTGGCATAGTAGCCGGTCTGCGGACGAAGCAGCGCCGAGAGGATGAGGCCTTGGTCGCGCACTCCGGGCGCGCCTCCATAGAGCCTCAGCTGTTCCTCGTGTATCCAGAGCGCGTCGTCGAGCGTGATGTAGACGCGGTCAGCCATGACTACTTAGCCAGCGCTTCGTAGACCTTGCCCCACCGCTTCACACTTTCGCCGTGCAGCCGGACAATCATCGGGTTCACTCGCGGCGCGTTGCTCTCGGACAGAAGTGCCGCGTATTGCTCCGCCGACAGCACGACGGCCACGTCCCGTCCGTTCTTCTGGATACGCACCGGCTCGGCCTGTGCCATCTCCAGCACCTGCCCGAAGCGATTCTTGGCGTCGGTGGCGGTGATCTCGGCCATGATGGCTCTCCTTCAAAATCAGATAGCTTAAATAGCTAATCTGGGCGTTGGCCACAATAGCTAAATTGCGATCTCTCACCCAAAAAAAGGCCCGCATCGCTGCGGGCCTTTCCACTAGCTCTTGCCGGAACCGCCTACTCGGCGGCCTGGCGGCTGACCACGGTCACGCCGTCCTGCTCGGTTTCCACCAAGCCCGAGCCTTCGGTCTTGATGAAGCGCTTCGAGCTGTCGATGTCGGCGGGAATCTCCACCGTCTGTCCATCGGGGGTGACTGCCACGGCAGTTCCCCGGCGGCGGAAGATCGGGGCGAAGATGTTGCCCACGAGCTGGCCGATCCAGCCGGTCCGGATCACGCTGGGAGCGGTCACCATCACCGGCACCATCACCAGGGTGAGAGCGGTGGAGACGAACAGGCCCGATACCAGCGCGGCCGAGAGGTGCGTGAACCACGAGCCGGCGAGGCCACCCAGCACGATCTCGCGGCGGATGAAGTCGAACTCGAGGTTGATCGCCATCGGGATCACGCCCAGTGCAGTCACCGTGGCAGTAAGCAGCACCGGCCGTACGCGCTGGCTGGCCGTGATCAGCATCGCCTTGACCGGGTCGACGCCTTCGTCGCGGTTGTAGTGGTTGTAGGTGTCGATCAGCACGATGCCGTTCTTCACCACGATACCCGCGAGCGCCACGATACCCAACCCGGTCATGATGGCCGAGAAGCTCATCCCGGTGATCACCATGCCCAACAGCACGCCGGCCAGCGACATCACCACCGTCGTGAGGGTCACGAACACCTGGTAGAAGCTGTTGTACTCGAGCAGCAGCACCAGAAAGATGATGAACAGGGCAGCACCCAGCGCCGTCACGATGAAGGCGTTGGTGTCGCCGATCTGCTCGTCGGCACCGCCGAATACCACGTTAGTGGTCGACGGGAAGCCCTGGGTGGCTACCCACGACTTCAACTGCTCGACCTTCTGGTCGGCCGGGACGCCCGGCACCAGGTTGGCCGCCACGCCCATCTGGTAGGTGCCGTTCTTGCGGGTGATGTTGGCCACCTTGGG
>JAEYTN010000523.1 GCA_023433985.1 Pseudomonadota bacterium
GTGGATGGATGCCGACGACAGCCACCTCGCCTGGTTCGGAATGGACTGGACGCCAAGCGACAGGGCAGTCGGCGCGACCGGCGAAACGTATTTCGATCTTTCCAGGTTGCTTGGCGTGAGCGGGAGTGGACTCTCCCTCATTTTCGACCAACGCATCTCGGGCGCGCGGAAGAAGGGACAGCTTGCAGCGCAGGAGGCTGAGGCTCTGAAGCTCCACGGCTTTAGCCCCAGCAACAAGGCGCAGTTTCATCTGCCATGCACACTCGACCCCAAAGCGGTGACGGCGGCACTTAAGGTCAATGATTGGACCGAGGCCTTCGAACCCGTACAGCAGGCGCTCGATCGCGCCCTCGCCGCGAAGCCCGCCTTCGATAGACTGATAAAAAATGCCGGACGACTCTGATGCGGTGCACGAGTTAGCCCGCAAATCCTACCGACGTGCTGTGGCCGAAGGGCGCCGGTCGATCGCTGGAGCCCATAGCCGATCGCCAACTCCAGCCGCAGGTGCTGGCCGGCATCGACGGTTGGGACCGAACCGACGGGGTGACGTGGGCAAGACATACAATCGCCGGCACGGCCTCATGCCACGGGCGCTCCGCTGCGGGCGCGGATCGCCGACGCCGACGTGGCATCGAACCGGCACTGGACGGTGGCGGTCGCGACTGGCTTTGGCACGCGACCGAAAACACCCATGCGTCCGGTCGGGGCGCATGGGGTGTGGTCGCTGCTTTAGCTTTCAGACTTCTCTCTTTAAACCCTTCTTTCTTTCCTCGAAGCCAACAGGTAAGGAAGAAAAGAAGATGGTATATATTGAAGGCTGCGTCGCGCCCTGGCGGGTTGGGCGGGTGCCAGGCCTTTGGTGAAGAGAGGTGGCAGCCGCGTAGCATCTGCCGACGAATGTGGTACGGTGAAGATTGCTCGAGACGGATCGTGCTCAGCATGCATCGCTGCGCGCAGCGCCCTTTATCGGCCACCTCGAAGTCACCGTGGAACTACCATAGATGCGGTCTACGCCCGCATAGAGCCCACCGTAGGGCCGAGATCTTGCGAGCTACTATCCCTGCCGCAGGTAGCGAGACTTCCTCGCGTACGGCGAGGCTAGGTACCATCCGTGATTGCCGGACGGGCTGGTCCACCATCGAAAGGACTGCGTCCCTCGTTATTGGCGCCAATTGTCTCCGTTTTCGCTAGCGCAAGTCTCGCTTACCCGGCTCCCTTTCGCAGCTCGTTTCCGGAGGGGGATGCGGTGGTCTGCTGGCGACCTTGGCTCGTCTTTTGACGAGCGATCGGAACGTCGCTGCATGTACAGAAATCCATGTGTAGGGTTGCGGGCGTCCGGCACTCACTGGGCCAACGAGCTTGAAATGCCGCCCTCGCGCGGTACCAGTGGGGCGGTCGCGCGCGAAGGTCGGAGACGAGGCCCAAGGTCGCACCGAGGCCCTCTGGAGAAGGACCCCTACCTTCATGGGCGGGCGTAAGGGGTTAGCGGGCGCAATGGGGTGACACTGCGCAGAAAACTGGCTACGTTTCGGACCGATATCATAGCAAACTTCGGCAGATGAGGACGGGCAGTTCCTGATCGACACCCGGCTGAGCTTGTGGTCCATTCCGCCGGGGCCTGATTGCTTGCTTTGATTTTCCATGAAGCCGTTTTACGAGCAGCCGATACTCAATTCGCCTTATTTTCCGCCCACGCGGCACCATGCGCTTGGAGACGATGGCCGTCCGCTAGAGCACCCGCCGATCACCGGTCGTCGCCGATCGCGATACATGGTGCCGGTGCCAACCGGACGGCGCAGTGCCGGGGGCTCAACTCAGGTAGAGTTCGGCTTCGGCGACGAGGCAGAGCAGGGGCGCTACAGCGAGAACGCCATCGTCAACGAGATCCGCGGCTATCTCGAAAGCTGGGCGCCCTGCCGGATCCGGTGGATTGGGGCGTCACCCCCGCGACCCAGAGGCTGCTGCAGCACTGGCGGCACCACAACTTCTCCGGGCCTCGCCCGTTCTTCCGCCAGGTCGAGGCAGTCGACACCGTGATCTGGCTGACGGAGGTCGCCCGTGGCCGGAGGCAATATGCCCACCTCTTCCGTTCGCTTAAGGCGGCGAACGCGGAGGCGAATCCGGAGCTGTTCCGCTTGGCGCTGAAGCTCGCGACAGGTGCCGGCAATGGGCTGCGACCAGGGCGTTCTGCCGCTGGAGGAACGGGTTGCTGATGTCGCCGACGAGTTTGAGCTAGACGAGGTCGTGGCCACTGAGCGGCAACTGCTCTATGTCGCCGCTACCCGAGCCCGAGACCGCCTGTGGGTTTCTGGCGTCAACCCGGCCTCTGAGTTCCTGGAAGAGCTGCGGTCGCTGTGAACGGACCGCGGTCGCTTCGGTGCGCCCCGAGGGATCGCCTTAGGACTGGTCGCTAATAGTGATATAGCCTCGGCATGCGACCGCCTTTGGTGCCCTCGAGATGACAGGCCCTCGGCTCCACGCTCGCCGTTGAATTTGCTGCGCTTTTCGGCCCCGCAATGGGTGCAATGTGTGACACCTCGCGGCGACATTTGCAAGCGCTCCGCTGGCCCATCGGTGGGGGATTGCGG
>JAEYTN010000558.1 GCA_023433985.1 Pseudomonadota bacterium
AGCAGGGCGAGCGCGGCGTCGATCAGCGCCCGCCGCAGGTCGCCATGGTGATAACGGGAGTCTCCTTCCGATGTTGACATTGCTCACATTAACTTCTATCTACGATGAGAACAGTGTTAACATCCAGCTTCGCCCGGGGCGAGAGGGGTAACCGGAATGTTCGACGCCAATCTCCTCCTGGCCATCGCCCACCACCTGGCCGTCTTCACCATGGTCGGCATCTTCGCCGCCGAGTTCGCCCTGCTGCGGCCCGGCATCGAGGGCAAGCGCCTCGCCCAGCTCGGCAAGCTTGACGGCGCCTATGGCGGCATCGCCGGGCTCGTCATCATCATCGGCATCGTCCGCGTTATCTTCGGCGGCGCCGGCTGGGAATACTACGTCGCCAACTGGGCCTTCTGGGCCAAGATGCTCGCCTTCATCGGCGTCGGCCTCGCCTCGATCCCGCCCACCCTCGCCATCATCCGCTGGCGCAAGGCCGGAACGGCGCCGTCGGCGGACAATGTAAACAGCGCTCGCCGCTTCCTCTGGCTCCAGGCCGCCCTCCTCCTCTTCATCCCCACCTTCGCCGCCGCCATGGCCCGCGGCTACGGCACCGTCTGACTCGCCGCCCAACCAGCAGCAATAATCACGAAGGCCGCGGGTGCTCCTCCACCGCGATAGCGGGGGAGGGGGACCACCCGAAGGGTGGTGGAGGGGGCGTCCGACGCTCGTTCAGATAGCCGTCAGCCACCGTTCATCAATGTGGCCGCCAAGCACGAAAACGCCCACACCGCACGCCGCCCTGTGGTCAGCTTTCGTTCATTTCACAGCGACCCCGTCCCCCTTGGGCGCCGGCGTCTTCGGTTCGAACCGGCACCACTCGCGGATCACGCACCGCCAGCATTCGGGCTTGCGCGCTTTGCACACATAGCGCCCGTGCAGGATCAGCCAGTGATGCGCGTGCAGCAGGTAGGGCTCCGGCACCGCCTTCAGCAGTCCCAGCTCCACCTCGAGCGGGTTCTTGCCGGGCGCCAGCCCCGTTCGGTTCGCCACCCGGAACAGGTGTGTATCCACCGCGATCGTCGGCTGCCGGAAGGCGATGTTGAGCACCACGTTCGCCGTCTTCCGCCCCACGCCGGGCAGAGACTCCAGCGCCTCCCGGTCCTGCGGCACCGCGGAGCCGAACTGCTCGATCAGGATCTGGCTCAAGGCGAACACGTTCCTCGCCTTGCCGCGGTAGAGCCCGATCGTCTTGATCTTGTCCTCGATCCCCGCGACGCTGAGCGCCACCATCTTTTCGGGCGTGTCGGCCGCGGCGAACAGTGCCGGTGTCGCCTTGTTTACCCCCGCGTCGGTCGCCTGCGCCGAAAGCACCACCGCCACCAGCAGGGTGAAGGGGTTCACATAGTCGAGTTCCCCCTTTGGTTCGGGGTTCGCCGCCGCAAAAGCGCCGAAAATGGCCTCGACATCTGCCTTCGGCAGCCCGCGCGGCAGCCGCTTCAATTTTCCTGGCGCCATTTCCGTCATCCCGATTCTGAGCCTATAGTGATGCCTAAGATGACGACGCAAACGCAAGCACGCCCGCTCTTCGCCGCCAAGCTCACGCCGCACCGGTCGCTGGGCCAGCGGGGCTACCGCATCGTCATTGCCGTGGTCGCCATCGCCGCCACCGTTCCCGCCATCACCTTCTGGTCGCTCGGCGCCTGGCCGATCGTCGGCTTCATGGGGCTCGACGTGGCGCTGGTCGCCTGGGCCCTCTGGGCTTCGCTGAAGGAAGGCAAGCGCTACGAGCAGGTCACCCTGTGGCGCGACCAGCTCGAGCTGAAGCAGGTCGATGGCGGCGGCAAGGAAACGTTGGTCCGCTTCAACCCCAGCTTCGTCAAGCTGGTGGTGGATCGCGACTTCAACGAGCGCACCACCGGCCTCCACCTGCGCACCCGCGATCGCGACGTGGTGCTCGGCGCCTTCCTCAACACCGACGAGAAGTCGAGCTTCGCCAAGGCCTTCGGTACCGCCCTCAAGCGCGCCCGCGCCTGATTCTTCCCTCGCCGCTCCGGGAGAGGGATGCCCGAGGGCAGGGTGAGGGGGCATGGGTTCCCGCCGGTATTGATTCACGTGAAAACCGGGTCGCTTGCCACCGTCGGCACGCCTACATTCGCGTCACCATGAAACACGAAACCCTCATCGCCAATTCGGATTACGAAACCGTCCGTGCCGCCATCGCCTATCTCAGTGAGACGCAGCCCGACGAGATCGACCTGCCGCGCTTCGCCAAGGCGCTCGGGCTCACCGAGCGGCAGCTCACCGATCTCTTCCGGCGCTGGTGCGGGCTTTCCCCCAAGAGTTTCGCCCAGTGCGTCGCCCTCAATCACGCCAAGCAGCTGCTGGCGGCCAACGAAAGCGTGCTCGACACCACCTACGAGGTCGGGCTCAGCTCCACCTCGCGCCTGCACGACCTGTTCGTCAGCCACGTGGCCATGCCGCCGGGCGCCTACCGCGCCAAGGGCGGCGGGCTCCAAATGACCTGGGGCGCCGCCCCGTCGCCGTTCGGCACCGCGGTGCTGACGGTGACCGAATACGGCCTCTCCGGCATCGGCTTCGCCGATGCCACCATGAGCGTCGAGCAGGCCTTCGAGGACCTCGCCAACCGCTGGCCCAACGCCACCTACCGCCGCGACGACGGCGCCATCGCGCCCATCGCGGCCCGCGTCTTCGACCCCGGCCGCTGGAATCCCGAGCAGCCGGTGAAGGTCTTCCTCATCGGCACCGATTTCGAGGTCCAGGTCTGGGAAACGCTGCTGAAGATCCCGGTCGGCAAGGCCACCACCTACCAGAGCGTCGCCAACCGCATCGGCCGCCCCACCGCCGCCCGCGCCGTCGGTGCCGCGGTCGGCAAGAACCCCATCAGCTTCGTCGTCCCCTGCCACCGCGTCGTCGGCTCCACCGGCGCCCTCACCGGCTACCACTGGGGCCTGCCAAGAAAGCGCGCCATCCTCGGCTGGGAAAGCGCCGTGACTGCCGCTGATAATGACCACCGACGCCTCCGGTGATCCTCCACCGCGCTAGCGGGGGAGGGGGACCAGCCGAAGGCTGGCGGAGGGGGCGTCAACGCGCAGCCCCCTCCCCCTCAGTTCCGCTAGCTGAGAGGGGGTCGGCCTGTTCAGGCGACCTAAATCGCCACCTTCTCCGCCAGCTTCCCATCCGCCGCGATGCGGTAGACCACCGGTTCTCCCGTCCCGAGTTCGCGCTTCAGGATCTCCTCCGGCGTCAGCCCTTCGACCGACATCACGATCGAGCGCAGCGAGTTGCCATGCGCCGCCACCAGCACCGTCTTGCCGGCCTTGAGCAGCGGCACGATCTGCGCGTCGTAGTAGGGCAGGGTCCGCGCCGCGGTGTCCTTGAGGCTCTCGCCACCCGGCGGCGGCACGTCGAAGGAGCGGCGCCAGATCAGCACCTGCTCCTCGCCCCACTTCCTGCGCGCATCGTCCTTGTTGAGCCCCGTGAGATCGCCATAGTCGCGCTCGTTCAGCTTCTGCGAGCGGGTAATCGTCACTTCGGTGACCCCCAGCTCCTCGAGGATCAGGTCCAGCGTATGCTGCGCCCGCCGCAGCGCGGAGGTGAAGTAGACCTCGGGCTGGTATCCGGCCGCCTTCAGCTTCCTGCCCGTCGCCCGCGCCTCGCCGATCCCCTTCTCGGTAAGGTCCGGGTTGCGCCAGCCGGTGAACAGGTTCTTGAGGTTCCACTCGCTTTCGCCGTGGCGGACGAGGATCAGCGTTCCGGTCATCGAAAAATCCTACGAGTTGAAGCCGAGCACGTCGGCCATGGAATAGAAGCCGGGCTTCTGGTTCTGCGCCCACTGCGCCGCCCGCACCGCGCCCTCGGCGAACAGCGCCCGGTTGTCGGCGATATGGCCGAGTTCGATCCGCTCCGACGGCCCCGCGAGGATCACCTTGTGCTCCCCGATCACGTTGCCGCCACGCAGCGTCGCGAACCCGATCGTGCCTTCCTGCCGGGGCCCGGTATGCCCATCGCGTACCCGCACCGAGTGCTCGGCCAGCGCGACGTTCCGGCCCTTCGCTGCGGCCTCGCCCAGCATCAGCGCGGTGCCAGAAGGGGCGTCCACCTTCTTGTTGTGGTGCATCTCGAGGATTTCCACGTCGAACCCCGGCAGCGCCCGCGCCGCCTGCTCGACCAGCCCCAGCAGCAGGTTCACCCCGAGCGAAAAATTCCCCGCCTTGACGATCCGCGCCCCCGCTGCGGCAGCCTGCCGGATCGCCTCGTCATCCTCGGCCGAGCAGCCCGTCGTGCCGATGATGTGCACCAGCCCGCGCTCCGCCGCTACCCTCGCGAGCGCCACCGAAGCGGCCGGAGCGGTGAAGTCGATGATCGCCTCGGCCCCAGCAAGCGCGGCGCCCACGTCGTCGGTCACCACCACGCCCGTCCCCTCGCCGGCATCCCTGCCGACGGAAGGCGCCCCCGCGCGGTCGAACGCCGAATGGAGCTGCAGCCCCTCCGTGGCGAGCACGGCGCGGATATTCGCCTGCCCCATCTTCCCGCCGGCGCCGGCAACCGCAACCTTCAAGTCAGCCATGACGGAGCTCCCAAAGTCCGGTCGCCCTATAGCTCAGGCGAACCGCGTGCCGCCAGCCATTTCGGCGAGAACCGCCCGCGCCGCCTCGGCGGGATCGGGCGCCGCCGTGATCGGCCGCCCCACCACCAGGTGCGTCGCGCCAGCGGCAATCGCCTCGGCCGGGCCCATCACCCGCTTCTGGTCGCCCACGGGCGAGCCGGCCGGCCGGATGCCGGGGGTGACGATCGCGAGTTTGGTGCCGACAACGCCATGCACCATCTCCGCCTCGTTGGCCGAGCAGACCAGACCGCCGATCCCGGCGTCGATCGCCTGCTGCGCCCGGAGCGCCACCAGCCCCGCCGCGTCGCGGGCATAGCCGGCTTCGGCGAGGTCGCTGTCGTCCATCGAGGTCAGCACCGAGACGCCCAGCACCGTGAGGCCGGAGCCTTCCGTGGCCCGCGCCGCCGCGCGCATCGCCTGTGGGTAGGCGTGCACGGTCAGCATCGTCGCCCCGGTCCTCGCGATCGCCGCCACGCCCTTTTCGATCGTGTTGTCGATATCGAGCAGCTTCAGGTCGAAGAACACCCGCTTGCCCGCCGCCAGCAGCGCCTTGCCGAGGTTCAGGCCGTCCCCGCCATAGAACAGCTGGTAGCCGATCTTGTAGAAATCGACGCTGTCCCCGAGCTGGGCGATCAAGCTCTCCGCCTCGCCTCGTGTGTCGAGGTCGAGCGCGACGATCAGTGTGCCTGCCATGGCGATGTCTCCGGATTTCCCGGTCACTGCCACGGGTGGGGCGAGGGGTCAAGCCGGTGGCGGGTCCCTGACGCTCTTGAGGATGTATTCCTCGCAGTCGTCGCTCGTCCAGGGCATCGCTTCCGACGTGCCGCTGAAGCCGTTCTTGATGGTGAAGCGGCCGGCCAGGTTGCCGCCATCGAGGCTCCACACGAACCAGCCGGAGCGCTTCACCTCCGAGAGCGAGCCGTCTCTCTTGTAGACCTGTTCGACGAAGTTGATCTGGAACTCGGCGGTCTGAACCGGCGAGGGCTCGATCGTCAGTTCCGAGCCGGGCACGTCGCGGGTGCCATTCGCCCCCACCTTGCTGCCGCTGCCGTTGAACTGCGCGGTATCGGGAACGCGCTGCAGCTCCACCCTGAAGACGTTTTCGTCTCCCTTGGCATTGTGGTCGTTGGCGTGCACCACCGTGTCGAGCACGCACCACTTGCCCGATATGTCCGCGAATGGCTGCACCGCCGGCGGCTTGGCGGCGAACAGGCCCGAAGCGAAGTTCCAGATCGTCGGCAGCTGGGTGGTCAGCGCCACCAGCGCCGCGCCCACCGCCGCGATCGTGGTGATCACTGTGGCGGCGTTCTTGCCGATGCCCCCGATCGCCGCGAACAGCGATGGCTTCGCCGACGGCGCGGCGGCCGGTTCGGTTGCAGCTGCAGGCACAGCCTTGCGTGTGGACCTTGCCATTCCCGTGGCCCTCGGAATGTCGCAGCGCGCCGAACTATGCTCCCGCCGCTCCGGGCCGGCAAGCACCACCCTTGCACCCGATACTATGCCGCCATAAGTTCGCGCGGATTCGGCCGACTCGGAGCTATTTTCGTATGCAGCAGCAGGCGCTTTCCGCCATCGTCGCCTGGGTGCGGCTCGAGCGCGCCATTGATGCGTTTCACGCCGATCTCAAGAAGCGGCACGGCCTCACCGGCCTGCAGCTCGCCGTGCTGCGCGTCTGCGCCGAGCGCCCGCAGCTTCCACTGGCGGCCATTCGGAAGGCGCTGGTCATGCATCCGGCGACGCTCGGACAATCCATCGACGAGCTGCGCCGCATGGACCTCGTGACCGTCCGCACCGATCCCGCCGACAAGCGCGCCCGCCTGGTCGGCCTCACCGCCAAGGGCCGGACCCTCCTCGCCGACGCGCCGCTTGCCGGCCCCGTCCGCCTGCGCGAGATCGATCACGAGATCGCCCGCCTCGACCGCCTGAAGCTCGCCCTCGGCGATGCCATCGACCTCTTCGGCCTCGCCGACTGGGACCCGGCGAAGAAGGAGCCTTCGGCCTGAAGCGGCCCCTGCTCCCGCGCAGGAGTTATCCTCACAATTGTCCACAGGCAGGCCTGGAGCCGCCACGGGCTGGCGCTACATCCTAACGCACTGATCCAAAAACAATATCCGGCGCACGCTCGGGCGCATCGGACAGACGATGTTCGGGGATCGTTCCCTCAGATGCCGCCGCGGGAAAAGTGGGTCAGTTCGCGCACCATCTGGCCCACCTTCCATTTGATGTTGGCCTCGTTCGGCTCGCCGTTCCCGTCGAACACATCGGGGTAGGGCCCCAGCCCCAGCAGCGTCGGCACCACCAGCGCCCCGATCTTGCTCAGGCTGTCGCGCAGGTGGGACAATGCAAATATCGTGGCATACTTCCCGTCGCTCAGCCCGCCGATGCCGAAGATCGCGTGCTTGAAGGGGTTCGGCTTCTCCCGGCTCACCCACGACACCAGGTTGGCGATCACCGGCGTCACACCGCCATTGTACTCGGGCGAGATGATCAGCACGATGTCGTGGCTCAGGAACATCTCCGCCAGCCGCTTCGCGGCTTCCGGCGTCTCGCCTGTATCCTCGATGTCCTGGTTGAAGATCGGCATGGGAAAGTCGTTGAGGTCGAGGTCCGTCACCTCGACCCCCGCTTCCCTGAGCTTCGCCGACATGTGCCGCCTGAGGTGCTCGTTGATCGAGTCCCGGCGCAGCGAGCCGCAGATCGTGATGGCACGCTTGCCCGGCTCGCTCATCGATGCCCCCGAAACTCCGCCCTAGTTCTCGAACAGCGATTTCAGCTTGGCGAAGAAGCCTTCCGAGGTCGGCGAGTTCTCCCGCGTCGACTCGCGCTCGAATTCTTCCAGCAGCTCGCGTTGGCGCTTCGACAGGCTTTGCGGCGTCTCGACGTCGAGCTGCACGTAGAGGTCGCCGAAATCCTTGCTCCTGAGCACCGGCATGCCCTTGCCCTTGAGCCGCACCCGTTGTCCCGGCTGGGTCCCCGGCGCCACCTTCACCCGGGCGCGCGTCGCGTCCAGCGTCGGCACCTCGAACTCGCCGCCCAGCGCCGCCGTGGTCATGGCGATCGGCACGCGCGCGTAGAGGTCCGCCCCGTCGCGAACGAAGAGGTCGTGCGGCTTGATCGAAATGAAGATGTAGAGGTCGCCCGGCGGCCCGCCGCGCAGTCCCGCCTCGCCCTCATTGGCGAGCCGGATGCGGGTGCCGTCCTCGATGCCCTTCGGGATATCGACCGAGAGCGTCCGGTTCTGCTGCCGGCGGCCCTGGCCGCCGCAATCGGTGCATGGCTGCTCGAGGATCTGGCCGCGGCCATTGCACACCGGGCAGGTCCGCTCGATGGTGAAGAAGCCCTGCGCCGCGCGCACCTTGCCCTGCCCGTTGCAGTGCCGGCAGGTCGACATGCCGGTGCCGGGCTTGGCGCCCGAACCGTCGCAGGTCTCGCAGGTGGCGAGGGTTGGCACGTCGATATCGACGGTGCGGCCCACGAACGCCTCTTCGAGCGAAATCTCGAGGTTGTAGCGCAGGTCCGAGCCGCGCAGCCGGCTCTGCCCGCCGCGTCCGCGCCCGCCCATGAAGTCGCCGAAGATGTCCTCGAAGATGTCGGACATCGACGAGCTGAACTCCGGCCCGAAGCCGCCCGGACCGCGGCCGCCGCCATTCTCGAAGGCGGCATGGCCGAACCGATCGTAGGCCGCGCGCTTCTGCGGGTCCTTCAGCGTGTCGTACGCCTCGTTGATTTCCTTGAACTTGTGCTCCGCCTCGTCGTTTCCCGGATTGCGATCCGGGTGGAACTGCATGGCAAGCTTTCGGTAGGCTCCCTTCAAGGTCGCTTCGTCAGCGCCCTTCGGGACACCCAGCACTTCATAAAAATCGCGTTTCGCCAATCGGCTTTGTCCCCAGTGACCGTCACGCTCCCGCGCCCGAGCATCCGGCCTAGATAGGTATGGTCTCGCGCTCTTACCATAGCGGGAGCGCGGTTCAACTCCATTGGATGCAAGTCGTGTGCCGAATCCGGCATGTGTGTCCCGAACGCCCGCTCCCCTAAAGGATCAGGCCACCGACCCTGTCAAACACCGAGGCTCGGGATGATCCTCCACCGCGTCAGCGGGGGAGGGGGACCGCCGAAGGCGGTGGAGGGGGCGTCAACGCACGCCTTGTGCTCGACGCGCACCCCATCCCCACCTCACCCCCCGAACGCCGCCTCCAGGTTCCGCGCCAGCTGCCCCTGCGCAAACATCGCCTTGTTGACGATCTGGTAGAGCCCGAAAAAGCCGTGCGTCACCCCTTCATAGGTCGTGGCGTCCACCCACACCCCCGAACGGCGCAGCAGGTCGGCCAGCGCCTCGCCCTCCGAGCGCAGCGGATCGGCTTCGGCGAGGATGATCGTGGCCGGCGGCAGGCCGCCGAGGTCGGCCCGTTCCAGCAGCTCGAGCCGCGGGTCGAACGCGTCGGACTTGTTGCGCAGCAGCTTTCGGGCCGCCCATTTGAACGTTTCGGTCCGGAACGGCCCGCTGTCCTCGGTCTCGAGGTGCGACGGCAGGTCGAAGCCGAGCGTCGCCATCGGCGTCACCAGCCCCATGTGCACCGGCACCTTGCCTCCGGCGTCCCGCACCCGCAGCGCGACGTTGATCGCGAGGTTGGCGCCCGAACCCTCGCCGACGATGGCGAGGCGTCTGGGATCGCCGCCGAGGCTCTCGGCATGGTCCACCAGCCAGTTCCACGCCGCATACGCATCCTCGTGCGCTGCCGGGAACCGGTGCTCCGGCGCCTGCCGGTAGTGCGACGAGATCACCACCGCGCCCGTCCGCTGCGCCAGCGTCCGCGGCGTCGCGTCATAGTGGTCCACATCCCCCAGCACGAAGGCGCCGGGGTGGAAGAACAGCACCACCGGCCGGGGCCCGTCGGCCTCGGCCTGCGGCGTATAGATGCGCGCGCGGATATCGCCGGACGGGCCGGGGATCAGCCGCATCTCCATGTTGATGCCCTGGTCGTCCTGGGTCTCGCGCAGGATGCGGCGGAGCGCCATGTCGAGCCGCGGCTGCGCCCGCGCTTCGGGCGTCCGGAGCGCTTCGATCGGCTTGCCGCCCATCTGCGCCAGCACCGACAGCACATGCCGCATGTCCGCATCGAGGCGGTCGGCCGCCTGCGGCTCACCGTCCACGGCCACGGCATCCCGCCCGCCATTGGCGGCGAACAAGCGCACTTCCACCGATGTCATCGGCTGTCCTTTCGAATTGCCGCCCTGAACGCGCTCGGTCCGGCCCTGAACCGCTCGCGTTCCCCTCGGCGCCCACGCTGCTGACGTGAGTCGGCGCCTCGTTCGAACGTCTCAGTCTGATCCTTGGGATGTGAAGACAGTGGGGCACACCCGTGGCGAGATTGCGGAGATCATCGCCACAAAAAAGGCCCCCGGGGAATCCCGGAGGCCTGATGATTCACGTGGAACTTGGGGCCTTAGGCCGACTTCTTGTCGTCCTTGACCTCTTCGAACTCGGCATCGACGACATCGTCGTCCGCCGGCTGGTCGGTGCCCGCCGCCTTGGCTTCCGCCTCGGCCTGCGAGGCCTTGTACATCGCCTCGCCGAGC
>JAEYTN010000614.1 GCA_023433985.1 Pseudomonadota bacterium
CTCCGGCTCCGGCCGCTGCCAGTGCGGCTCCTGCGGGCGGCGCCGCGCTTGCCGGCGGCATGACCAAGCAGCAGGTGATCGCGCTCTACCCCGAGGGCAGCTACGACCTCGTGCCCAACGACGGCATGCGCAAGGTGGTGGCGGCGCGCCTCACCGAGTCCAAGCAGACGGTGCCGCATTTCTACCTGACGCTCGACTGCAAGATCGACGCGCTGCTACAGGCGCGCGAGCAGATCAACGCGGCCGCGCCGCTCAAGGACGGCAAGCCGACCTACAAGCTCTCGGTCAACGACTTCGTCATGAAGGCGTGGGCGGCGGCGCTGATGAAGGTGCCGACGGCCAACGCAACGTGGGCGGGAGATTCCATCCTCTACCACAAGCACGCCGACGTGGCGGTGGCGGTGGCGGTACCGGGCGGGCTGTTCACCCCGGTGGTGAGGGACTGCGATACCAAGTCGCTGCGGCAGATCTCGGACGAGGTGAAGGACCTCGCCGGCAGGGCGCGCAACAAGAAGCTGGCGCCGCACGAGTACCAGGGCGGCTCCACGGCGGTTTCCAACCTCGGCATGTACGGGATCAAGGACTTCCAGGCGGTGATCAACCCGCCGCACGGCACCATCCTCGCGGTGGGCGCCGGCGAGGAGCGGGTCTATGCCGAGAAGGGCCAGATCAAGACCGCCAATTTCATGACCGTGACCCTGAGCTGCGACCACCGCTCGGTGGATGGAGCGCTGGGCGCGGAACTGCTCGCTGCTTTCAAGGCACTGATCGAAAACCCGGTGATGATGCTGGCCTGAGCGTCTGGAGGCAGACTTGAAGACCATTCTCGCCTATGGCGACAGCCTGACCTATGGAGCGAATCCCATCCCGGGCGGGCCGCGGCACGCCTATGAGGATCGCTGGCCGACGACGCTCGAAAAGGGGCTCGGCGGCCAGGCCCGGGTGATTGCCGAAGGGCTCGGCGGTCGCACTACGGTGCACGACGACTGGTTCGCGAACGCCGACCGCAACGGCGCCCGGGTACTGCCGACCCTGCTCGAGAGCCATTCGCCGCTCGACCTGATCGTCATCATGCTCGGCACCAACGACATCAAGCCGTTTCACGGTCGCACCGCCGGCGAGGCGGGGCGGGGCATGGCGCGGCTGGTGCAGATCATCCGCGGGCACTATGCCGGCAAGATGCAGGAGGAGCCGAAGGTCATCCTCGTTTCGCCGCCGTCGATCATCCTCGGCGACTGGCAGGACATGATGGACCATTTCGGCCCGCACGAGGCGATCGAGACCTCGGTGAACTTCGCCAGCGAGTACAAGAAGCGGGCGGACGAGCAGGGCGTCCATTTCTTCGACGCCGGCACGGTGGCCAAGACCGACAAGAACGACGGCATTCACCTCGATGCCGCGAACACGCGCGCCATCGGCGAAGGCCTGGTGCCGCTGGTGAAGCAGGTTCTCGGCCTGTAGCCGAAATACGAACACAGCCGGGCAACCGGCTTTCATGTGAAGGACTGAGTAGATGGCTGACCAATACGACCTGATCGTCATCGGCGCCGGGCCCGGCGGCTACGTTGCGGCCATTCGCGCCGCGCAGCTCGGGATGAAGACGGCCATCGTCGAGCGCGAGCACATGGCAGGCATCTGCTCGAACTGGGGCTGCATCCCGACCAAGGCGCTGCTGCGCACGGCCGAGGTGTACGGCCACATGGCGCACGCCAAGGACTACGGCCTCACCGCCGACCAGTTCGGCTTCGACCTCGACGCCATCGTCAAGCGCTCGCGCGGCATCGCGGCGCAGATGAACAACGGCGTGCAGTTCCTGATGAAGAAGAACAAGGTCGACATCATCTGGGGCGAGGCGGTGCTGACCTCGCCGACCGAGATCAAGGTGGCGCCGACCAAGAAGCAGATCGTGCAGCCGCAGGGGCCGGTCCCCAAGAATGCGCTGGGCGACGGCACCTACAAGGCCAAGAACATCATCATCGCCACCGGCGCCCGGCCGCGCGTGCTGCCCGGCATCGAGCCCGACGGCGAGAAGATCTGGACCTATTTCGAGGCGATGAAGCCGGCGAAGTTCCCCAAATCGCTCGTCATCATGGGCTCGGGCGCCATCGGCATGGAGTTCGCGAGCTTCTACCGCTCGCTGGGCGCGGAAGTGACGGTGGTGGAGCTGCTGCCGACCATCCTGCCGGTCGAGGACGCCGAGATTGCCGCGCATGTGAAGAAGCGCTTCGAAAAGCGCGGCATCAAGATCATCACCGACGCCAAGGTCTCGAAGGTCGACAAGACCAAGGACGGCATCGTCGCCCATATCGAGCCCAAGACCGGCGAGAAGTCGGAGATGGCGGCCGACGCGCTGATTTCGGCGGTGGGCGTGCAGTGCAACTCCGAAAACCTCGGGCTCGAGGCGCTTGGCGTGAAGATCGACCGCGGCGCCATCGTGATCGACCACTACGGCCGCACCAACGTGCCGAGCATCTGGGCCATCGGCGATGTCGCCGGTCCGCCGATGCTGGCGCACAAGGCCGAGCATGAGGCCGTGATCACCGTGGAGACGATTGCGGGCCTCAAGGGCGTGCACGGCCTCGACAAGCTGAAGGTGCCAGGCTGCACCTATTGCGAGCCGCAGGTGGCGAGCGTGGGGCTTACCGAGGCCAAGGCCAAGGAAGCCGGACGTGAGATCAAGGTCGGCCGCTTCCCGTTCATCGGCAACGGCAAGGCGATTGCGCTGGGGGAGCCGGAGGGCCTGGTGAAGACCATCTTCGATGCCAAGACGGGCGAGCTGCTGGGCGCACACATGGTGGGCGCCGAGGTGACCGAGTTGATCCAGGGCTTCGTGGTTGCGATGGGGCTCGAGACCACCGAGGAAGACCTGATGCACACCATCTTCCCGCACCCGACCCTTTCTGAGACGATGAAGGAAAGCGTGCTCGACGCCTATGGCCGCGCGCTGAACATCTGAGGAGGCGCTCATGACCCCGCCCGCCGACATTCCCGGCCTGCCCAGCGACATCACGCCGATCATCGTCTTCCTGGCGATCGGCCTTCTCGCGGGCTGGCTGGCGAGCCTGGTGCTGGGCGGTGGCGGGCTGCTGCGCAACCTCATCGTCGGGGTGATCGGCTCGTTCGTGGGCGGCTATGTGCTGAACCTCGCGGGGATCCGGCTGCCGATCGACAATGTCTGGGTTTCGAGCATCGTCACCGCCACCATCGGCGCGTTGCTGGTGATCGTGGTGGCGCGGGTGGTCGCCAAGTAGCGGGGTTGAACCAGCCATGCCCGATCGCGATATCGGCGACAGGGCAAACTGGGGTAGATAATGGGCATTCCGCAGAAAATCGGGGGAGACGTTAGCATGGGTCGTATGGATACGCGTTCGCTGGTCATCTTCCTGGTGATCGGCCTCGTGGCTGGCTTCCTGGCCAGCCTGGTCGTCGGTGGCGGCGGGCTGATCACCTACCTGATCAGCGGCGTCATCGGCGCTTTCGTGGGCGGCTGGTTGTTCTCGGCGCTGAAGATCAACCTGAATATCAACCCGATCGTCGCCCAGATCATCACGTCGACGGTGGGCGCCATCATCGTCGTCATCATTGCCCGGTTGATTGCCGGCTAGGATTTAGCCTTGGTCACACTGATCGACAGAGTAGACACCCGCCCGCGGCATCCCGAGAAGGCCAACCGGCCCGAGAACGAGATGCTGCGAAAGCCGGACTGGATCCGGGTGAAGGCGCCGGGCTCTCCCATCTATAAGGAAACCCAGCAGATCGTGCGCGA
>JAEYTN010000619.1 GCA_023433985.1 Pseudomonadota bacterium
CGTCTGGGGTCACGACAACCTCTACATTGCCGATGGCTCCGTGCACCCCACCAATGGCGGCTTCAACCCCGTGCTCACCATCATGGCGCTGGCCTTCCGCACCGCCGACGGGGTGGCGCGGGCGGTCTAGGCGACGGGCCCGGCATGGTTGCGGCCTGGTTTCGTTAATCGCTGGCAATTTATGTGATCGCGTTGGCGTGAAGAGAACGCGATTCCGCCAGAAACCGGCCACGGGCTTGCCGCGAGTTTGCGGCACTACTGCCAACACCTTGAACCCGCGATGAATATTCCGCTCAGCCCGGCCTCAGCCGCGCAGCGGTAACACTGGTTGTAACGGCACGATGCTGTGCCCGGAAAGAAGGACTCCTCCCTCATGAAGACTCGTATCGCCCTTGCCGCCCTTGCGCTGACGGGCGGCCTCGCCGGCACTGCCCACGCCCAGGAGAACATCACGCTGGGCGAGCCCGGGTACGGCGGTACCGGCTGCCCGGCCGGATCGGTTTCGGCGACGCTGAGCCCCGACGCCACCTCGCTGTCGCTGCTGTTCGACGGCTACCTGGTGGAAGCGGGCGGCGAGACCCGCAAGCGCTTCGACCGCAAGAGCTGCAACGTCGCCATTCCGGTGCACGTGCCGAACGGCATCTCGGTTTCGGTGCTGGCCATCGACTACCGCGGCTACAATAATTTCTCGGCCGGCTCGGACTCGCAGTTCAACGTCGAGTACTTCTTCGCCGGTCAGCGCGGCCCGACCTTTACCCGGAACTTCAAGGGCCCGAAGGATGAGGACTACCTGATCCACAACGAGCTCACCGCCAAGGCCATCGTCTGGTCGCGCTGCGGCGAGGATGTGAACCTGCGCACCAACTCCTCGATCCGGGTCAACACCAAGAACAACCAGCAGGCGCTGGCCACCGTCGACAGCCAGGACGTGAGCGCGGCCATCATTTACCAGCTGCAATGGAAGAAGTGCTAGGCTCCTGACCATCCCGCGAGGGGCAGCTCCGGCTGTCCCTCGGCTCTCCCGGAGTTGCGTACCTTGAAGCTGCCAGTCGCCGTCGCCGCCTTCGCCGTTCTCTCCACGCCGGCCCTGGCCGACTGCACGGAGGTCCAGCCCAACGCGCCGACCTATGTCGACGATCCGCCGACGGCGTCGGTCTTCTTCGATGCCTTCCTGCTCGCGGCCGCTGCACCGACACAGACCTGCGCGCTCGTGACGCCCGCCCGCGAAGGCGCGCCGGTGCCGCCGGCCGGCGAGATTTCCGCCTATTCGGCAGACTACCGCGGCTTCGTCCTCGCAGGCGAGGAGGCGACGCTCACCGTCACCGAGAACGGGGTGACCCGCACCGTCACCTTCAACCCCACCGATGCCGATTTCGCCGACCTGATGCTCCACTCCTACGTGGGCAGCGAGAGCGACGGCAATCTCACCTCCGACATAACGCTGAGCGGTCCCAACACGCTAGAGGACGGCACCGCCGGGCTCGACAGCGTCGACTACATCCTGCTCGCCACCACCTCGATCTACGACCAGCGCTTCTCGATCGAGGCGGTATCGGCGGCCCGGACCGCGGTCGTCACCCATCTCAACAGCACCGCCGGCCTCGTCGTCGGCGCCAACCAGCCGCTCGAGCGCGACGACGAAGTCGCGGCCTTCGGCGCGGTCGGCTCGCACACGGTCGGCGGCACTGCCCACTTCAACCTGGGCGAGGGCTTCAGCCTCGATGGCGGCGTCGCGCTGTTCGATCAGTCGGTCGGCGGCGCCGATGCCAGCGGCGTGCTCCTCGGCGCCAAGGCCGGCTACCTGCAGCCCGACAATGGCAGCGGCTTCCGTTGGCTGGGCAGCGCCGGCTTCACCGCGGCGCCCGGCATGGAGCTCAGCTTCTCGCGCGAATACCTCGACACCTCGCCCGGCGGCGAAGTGATCAGCGGCGACGGCTCCGGCAGCGGCAACCTGTTCGGCATCTGGATCGAGGGTGGCGTGCTGGTCGCGCCGGCCCCCGACGACGAGATCGTGTTCAGCGCCAGCCTCGCGCGCAACTGGCTCGACCTCGACTATGCCGAGCAGCAGACTGACACCAACCCGTTCGCCCTTTCGCTGAATGGGGCGTCGACCTACGACACTGCCAAGGCCAAGGCCGCCTGGACGACGCTGGTGGCACCCGATGTCGACCTGACGCTGCACGGCGCTGTCGGCTACATCAACGCCAACGACGACCTTGCCGGCAACGTCGCGCTGGTCGGGCCGCTGAGTGTCGGCAGCACCTCGGAGGCCTTTGTCGAGTATGGCGCGCGGGTCGGCTGGGCTTTTGCCGAGCAGGCGCGGTGGGATGTGTTCGCCCTCGGCTCGACCGGGACCGAAACCGGCACCCATGTGCAGGTGGGCACCGCGGTGAGGATGAAGTTCTAGCACCGGCAGAAGCCGGGCAGGGGAGACAGCATGAAATCTCTGGTCGCCGCGGCTTTCGCCCTCGTCGCGCTCGGCGTACCCGCGATGGCGGCGCCGGCGTTGAAGCTGGGCAAGCCGGCCTATGGCGGCCCCGGTTGCCCCGCCGGTACGGCATCGGCCTCCGTCACCGGTGGTGGCACGCAACTTACCGTGAAGTTCAGCCAGTACCAGGTGGCGGCGGGCGGCTCGTCCGGCAGGTCCTTCGACCGCAAGGCGTGCTCGCTGTCGATCCCCGTCTCCGTGCCGGCCGGGTACAGCGTCGCCGTGGTTTCCGTCGATTTTGCCGGCTACGTCAATTTGCCGAGCGGAGCCTCCGCCAGCTTCCGGCTCGAGGAGTTCCTGCCGGGCGGACAGGGGCCAGTATTCAGCCGAGACGTGAAGGGGCCCAAGAAGGGCAAGTTCACCGCTTCGGCCAATGCCGCGGCCACCGTTTGGTCAGCCTGCGGCGCATCCGTAACGATGCGTACAAACACCAGCCTGCTGGTCCGAGCCTCCGGCGGCAGGTCCGCTTCCGCCTCCATCCGCAGTCAGGACGTGAGCACCGCGATCGTTTATCGGCTGAAGTACCGTAGCTGTTGAGCTTTTCCGCTTCCGCGGCGCGCCATGCTGAACCGCGCGTTGAATCGCGCGTGGCGTTTTTGCAACAGCAGTTTTGATTCCCGGCCGGGTCTCTATCGCGGCAACCTTTTGCTGAGGATGCTCGCCACATTCTGACCCTAAAAGGAGCAGAGGACAAAAGGGGCGGTTAGCGGAGAACGGCGCAATAAATCGGCGCCGCAGCGAACTCTTCGTGTGCTTGCCGCCCTTGTGTCTGGTCGGACTGAAGCCCGATAACGACGTCTTTCTACCAAGGCGCCGGGGCTTCCGGCCGGACAAGCAGGACGAGGTCATGGATAGTAACTACGTCGATAAGTCGCGTCTTCCCAGCCGACATGTGACAGAGGGACCGGAGCGGGCACCGCACCGTTCGTACCTCTACGCGATGGGCCTGACCTCCGAGCAGATTCACCAGCCGCTGATCGGCGTTGCTACCGCCTGGAACGAAGCCGCGCCGTGCAACATCTCCCTGATGCGGCAGGCGCAGGCGGTGAAGAAGGGCGTCGCCGCAAACCACGGCACCCCGCGCGAGTTCGCCACCATCACCGTGACCGACGGCATCGCCATGGGCCATGCCGGCATGAAGTCGTCGCTCGCCAGCCGCGACGTGATCGCGGACTCGGTCGAGCTCACCATGCGCGGCCACTCCTATGACGCGCTGGTCGCCATGGCCGGCTGCGACAAGTCGCTGCCCGGCATGATGATGGCGATGATCCGGCTCAACGTGCCGTCGATCTTCATCTACGGCGGCTCCATCCTTCCGGGCCGCTTCCGCGGTCGGGACGTCGTCGTGCAGGACCTGTTCGAGGCTGTCGGCCTCCACTCGGTCGGCAAGATGGATGACGATACCCTCGACGAGCTCGAGCGCGTCGCCTGCCCGTCGGCCGGTTCGTGCGGCGGCCAGTACACTGCCAACACGATGGCCATGGTTGCCGAGGCGATCGGCCTCGCGTTGCCCTATAGCTGCGGCGCCCCGGCTCCCTACGAAATCCGCGATGCGCTCTGCGCCAAGGCGGGCGAGCAGGTGATGGAACTGCTGAAGGTCCAGCTCCGTCCGCGCGACATCGTCACCCGCAAGGCTTTCGAGAACGCTGCGATGACCGTGGCCGCCACCGGCGGCTCGACCAACGCAGCGCTGCACCTCCCCGCCATGGCGCACGAGGCGGGCATCGATTTCGACCTTTTCGACGTCGGCGAGATCTTCAAGAAGACGCCGTATATCGGCGACCTCAAGCCGGGCGGGAAGTACGTCGCCAAGGACCTGTTCGAGGCCGGCGGTATCCCGCTTGTAATGAAGGCGCTGCTCGAGGGCGGCTACCTCCACGGCGACGTCATGACCGTCACCGGCAAGACCGTGGCCGAAAACCTCGAGAAGGTGAAGTTCAACACCGAGCAGGACGTCATCCGCGCCACCTCCAACCCGATCTCGCCCACCGGCGGCGTGGTGTCGCTCAAGGGCAACCTCGCCCCCGACGGCGCCATCGTTAAGGTTGCCGGGCTCAAGAACTTGCGTTTCGTCGGCCCCGCGCGCGTCTTTGATACCGAGGAGCGTTGCTTCGAGTGTGTCGAGAAGCGTGAGTACAAGGAAGGCGACGTGCTGGTCATCCGCTACGAAGGGCCGAGGGGCGGCCCCGGCATGCGCGAGATG
>JAEYTN010000624.1 GCA_023433985.1 Pseudomonadota bacterium
TTAGGCGGCGAGCAGCGGATCGATCTCGGCCTTGAGCGATTCAAACGTGGCCCCACCTGCAAGCATCTTGCCGTTGACGCGATAGACTGAGCCTTCCTCGCGCTCGATCCGGCGCGTCACCTCCAGCACGTCGGCCGTATTGAGCGGCGCCGGCGCGGTGCGGTCGGAATTGTCGAGAACGAGGGTAACCTCGGCCGTGTTGCGCCCGGGCCGGCTGCCCGAGCCCGAGAAGATCACGTCGTCCATGCCGGAGGCGCGCATCGCCTTGTACGAGCTTTCGCCCATCACCCAGCGCAGCGCTTCGACGAGGTTGGATTTGCCGCAGCCGTTCGGCCCGACCACACCGGAAAGACCCGGCTCGAGGAACAGCTCGGTCGGGTCGCAGAAGGATTTGAAGCCGGTGAGCTTGAGGCGCGTGAACTTCATCACGCGCCTCGCATGAAGGCGCGCTTAGGCGGCGAGCAGCGGATCGATCTCGGCCTTGAGCGATTCAAACGTGGCCCCACCTGCAAGCATCTTGCCGTTGAGATAGAAGGTCGGCGTCCCCTGGAGCTGGAACTCCTCGCTGGCCTGCTTGCGCATCGTTTCCAGTCCGGAGAACAGGGCCTGATTCGTCAAGGCAGCGTCGTAGCTTTCCTTGGTGAAACCGAGCTGCTGGGCGATCCCGAACATTGCGTCGGCCGGCTTCGCCGAAGTCACCCACTGGTCCTGGGTCTTGAAGAAGGTGTCGACCACCTCGTGGTAACGGGCCTCGCCCGCCGCCTCGGCCAGCATGAACACCACCGCGTCGAGCACGTTGCGCACGAACGGGCGGGGGATGAACTGGATCTTGTTGGTGTCGATATACTCCGCCTTGAGCTGCGGATAGACGCTGGCGTGGAACGCCGCGCAGTGCGGGCACGTCGGCGACAGGTACTCGATCAGCGTAACCTTGCTGTCCTTGTTGCCAACCGGATGGTCGGGAACGCCACCTTCCGGCTGCAGCAGGCGGTTGGCGTCGAACTGCTGGGCGAGCGCTGCGCTCGCCCCGAACACGAAGGAGACGCTGGTGCCCGCCGCGGCGGCGAAGACGGCAGCGCCCGACCCGATGAGGATGTTACGACGATTGGCCACGTTTCTCTCCGTTTTTTGGTTAGCCGCCTATATCGCGCCCAGCTTGCGGGCGGCAAGTTCAACCCGCGATGAACGGGTCTCACGCGTGTTGAACTGTTCGCGATGAAAGCGGCGGATTTCAGCGCTGCTTTTTCGCCATCGCCAGCCCCAGCTCCTTGAGCGCGTCGCGCACCCCGGGGTCGCCGACCTTGTCGACGGCTCGGCTGATCCGGGCGCGTGCCACTTCGGGGACGACCGGCGCAGTCTCCGGCGCAGCTGCCTCCACCTCGAACGGCGCGGCGCTGAGGCGTACCGAGCCGACGAGGAAATAGCCGAAATACCGGTTCACCGCCGCCACCACGCGCGCGCCCTCATGCGCCAGCGCCAAGGCGTGGCCTGGGTGACAGCGCAGGTGCAGCACCGCGCCCTCCGCGCCCTTTTCCCCGCGCGGCCAGGTGAGCTTGTCGGGCTTCGCCACCCGGTCATACGGGGCAGGGGCCATCACCTGCCAGTGCGCCAGCAGGTCGCGGCTCGCGAAACCGCGCCGCTTCAGTGCCGGGTCGAGCGCCGACCCCAGCGCCTCGGTCAGCCCGACGGCGCGATTGAGGCGCCGCGGCGCCTTTTCTTCCTTCTTCGCCGCCACTGGTAACAACTCTCCGAGGCCGCTTGCGCGGGACTGCGCCGCGGGCCATCTGATCGGTCGATCATGCCAAACCCAAACGCGAATCCCAAGCCGCTCGATGCCGATGCGGTGCTGCGCTGGTACGACCGCCATGCGCGCACCCTGCCGTGGCGCGTTTCTCCCGCCGACAGTGCGCAGGGCGTCAGGCCCGATCCGTACCGCGTCTGGCTCAGCGAAGTCATGCTGCAGCAGACGACGGTCGCTGCTGTCGGCCGCTACTACGCCCGCTTCCTCGCGCTCTGGCCCACTGTCGCCGATCTCGCCGCTGCCCCGCTCGAAGCCGTGCTCGTCGAGTGGGCCGGCCTTGGCTACTACGCCCGCGCCCGCAACCTGCACGCCTGCGCCGTGGCCGTGGTCGAGCGCTTCGGCGGCGCCTTCCCGGCCAGCTCGTCCGAACTGCTCACCCTGCCGGGCATCGGCCACTACACCGCAGCAGCCATCTCCGCGATTACCTCGGACGAGCGGATCGCCGTGGTCGATGGCAATGTCGATCGCGTGCTGGCCCGCTACCTCGCCCTCGATGTCCCGGTGCGCGACGAGAAGGACCTGATCCGCGCCACCGTGCAGGCCGCCGTTCCCCCGCGCGCCGGCGACTTCGCCCAGGCTCTGATGGATCTCGGCGCCACGATCTGCGCCCCGCGACAGGCCAGTTGCCTGCTCTGCCCGCTCGAGCCGGGCTGCGCCGGCGCCAGGCTCAACCCCCTCAACTATCCCGTGAAGCCCCAAAAGGCCGAGCGTCCCACCCGCTACGGCCATGCCTTCGTCATGCGCGACGCCGATGGCGACGTGTACCTGCAGACCCGCGCCGAAACGGGCCTCCTCGCCAAGATGACCGAAACCCCGGTCTCCGCCTGGACACTGTCGCCCGAGCCCGTCGCCCACCCCGTGGCCGCCGACTGGCGCCACGCCGGCCAGGTCGTCCACGTCTTCACCCACTTCCGGCTGGAGCTCGACGTCTGGTTCGCGTCGGTACCCGACGCCACGCTTCTGCGCGAAGGCTGGTGGGCCGACCCCCGCGAACTCGACAACGAAGCCCTCCCCAGCGTCTTCCGCAAGGTCCTTGCAGCGGCGGGCGTGGAGTAGGGCCTTGCCTCGCCCTCTGGGGAGAGGGGGCCGCGCAGCGGCCGGGTGGGGGTAAGTCACCTGCGCCCCTACAAAGACCACCGCCGGCACCCATGTCGGGGCGCCGGCGGCAAGCGCAGCCTGTGATTGG
>JAEYTN010000011.1 GCA_023433985.1 Pseudomonadota bacterium
GCTCGACCTGGGCTATGTCGGCGAGCCGGTGGAAGTCGACCGCACCCTGCTCGATACCCTCGCCCGCTCGGAGATGATCCCGGTGATCGCGCCGGTGGCGCCCGGCCGCGACGGCAACACCTACAACATCAACGCCGACACCTTCGCGGGCGCCATCGCCGGCTCGCTCGGCGCCAAGCGCCTGCTGTTCCTCACGGACGTCGATGGCGTGCTCGACGCGAACAAGAAGCTCATCCCCGAGCTCACCATGCGCGACGCCAAGGCGCTGATCGCCGACGGTACGATTTCGGGCGGCATGATCCCGAAGGTCGAAACCTGCCTCGAGGCACTCGAGAACGGCGTCGAGGGCGTGGTGATCCTCAACGGCAAGACCCCGCACGTGGTCCTCGTCGAGCTCTTCACCGAACACGGCGCCGGCACGCTGATCGTGCGGTAGTCAGGCCGCGAGGTCGATCACGATGCGGGCACCCAGTGCGCGCGCCGCATCCTCCAGCCGATCGAGCTTGGTCCGGTAACGCGGGCTCAGGATGCGGCGTGCCTCATTCTCCCCGACGCCCAGCCGTCTTGCCAGTTCCGACTTGCTGATACCCGCGGCGAGGAACGCTCGCCAGACCGCCAGTTTCGCGGCGGTCTGAGCCGGCAGGCTGACGAGAACCTCGCCAACCTCTGGTTCACTTGGTTCAGGTACGACGGCGCCGTCATCGATCGCGAACGATACGGCCACATCGATGGCATCCTCAGCCATTTCAAGTGCCTCCGCCTCGTTGCGGCCCGATGTCACGACTTCCGGCAAGTCGCGGGCCGTAACGATGACTTCGTTCTCCACCGGCGTCAGCCGCACGGGAAATGCCGTCTTCATCACAGGTCCTCCGGGTCGATATCCAACTGCTTCAGCGCCAGGCGAATGATGTGGGCGCTCATGTTCGACTGCAGGGTCGTTCGCCGATCGCCCACGACGATCAGCTAGTGGCGCCCTTGCCCCGCTTGGTGTCGAGTTCAAAGCGCAAATCCCGCTTCAGGGCATACTTGCGCAGTGCTCGGATCAAGTCCTCGCGGTTCATGGCGCCCTCCAACGCCACCCTCGCACAAAAACGTGCGAGTAACAGGGCCACTAGCGAGATTCGAGATCGGCGCGAACCACTCCTCTCACCTCCGCCCCAGTGGCCGGATGCGCCAGCGCCTGGCCGAACGCGAAGAGGAGGATGGCGGTGGCGAGGAAGGTGGCGATGGGGTTCATGGCGGGACGCTCCGGTGGTCTGGACAGGCGGTCAGATCGCACCGGGCCGCGGCCGGATTGTGGGCGGCCTCGGACCAATTCATGGCATTTGAACAGCTATCGAAAGCGCTGGTTTACCAGTGGTAAACCAGCCACTCGGCCGATGCGGAAGGGGCGCCGCAGCGCCCCTCTTCACCTCACGCCTCGGCGACCACCGGGGCCGCAGCGGGCGCCCTGCCCTCGCCGGCTGCGGGCGGCCTGATCTTCAGGAACGGCACCAGGATCACCACCAGGCCGAAGCTGACGATCTGGTAGGTGATGGCCGGCCCCGCCGCGGCGGCGAAGGCGGCCTTGGGAGCGGCCCCCGTGGCGAAGGCCGAGGCGAGGCCCGAAAAGAAGATTTCGCCCACCAGCGCCACGCCGACCGCTCCACCGATCTGCTGGAAGGCCTGCAGCGCGCCCGAGCCCGCGCCCGCATCGCGCGGTGGCACGCCCGCCAGCACCGACTGGAACAGGCCCGAAAAGCCCATGCCGAGGCCGAGGCCGGCGACGAAGAGCGGCGGCAGGAAGGTCCAGTGGTCGAGCGTGTCGCCGAGGTTGCGGATGATCAGGTCGAGCCAGCCGATGCCGATCACCAGCAGCGCCGCGCCGAGGCCGAGCCGGGTGCGCAGGTAGCGCTGCCCGAGCCGCCCGATCACCAGCGACACCGCCAGCACGCCCACCGAGAAGGGCGTGTTGGTCAGCCCGGATTCCAGCGGCGTGAAGCCGTAGCCCGATTGCAGCAGCAGCGAGATCACCATGAACATCGGCGGAATGCCCGAGGCGAAGATGGTGGTGATCAAGAGCCCCAGCAGGTAGTTGCCATTGCCGATCAGGCTGAAATTGAGGAGCTGGGGCAGCCCCTCGGCGGCGCGGCGGCGCTCCCACAGCACGAACAGCGCGGTGAACACCAGCGAAGCGGCGATCAGCCCCCAGGCCCAGGCCGGCCAGCCGAACGTACGGCCCTCGACCAGCGGGAACACCAGGGCCACCGCCGCGAGCACGAAGAGCCCGATGCCGACGAAGTCGTTCTTGAGGTCGGGATGACCCGGCGTGCGCGGGATCAGGAACCAGCCGGCGACCACCGCGAGGATGCCGAAGGGAATGTTGACGAGGAAGATCGGCCGCCAGTCCAGCCCCCAGAAGTTGGCCCCGATCAGCAGCCCGCCGACGATCGGCCCGGCCACCGCCGCGAGCCCGGCGCTCAGGCCGAACAGCGAGAAGGCCTGCCCCTTTTCCTCGGGCGGGAAGGTCACCTGCGCGATCGCCAGCACCTGCGGCGTCATGATCGCGCCGGCGAGGCCCTGCAGCACGCGCGCCGCGATCAGCCACTCGATCGATGGCGCGAGGCCGCAGAAGGCCGAAGCGAGCGTGAAAAGCGACACCCCGATGAGGAACATCCGTGTGCGTCCCACGATGTCGCCCAGCCGCCCGAAGGGCAGCAGCCCGAGCGCGAAGGCCAGCACATAGGCGGCGATCACCCACTCGATGTGGTTGGGGTCGGCTCCGAGGTCGGCCTGCAGGCTGGGCAGCGCGACGTTCACGATGGTTACGTCGATCAGGTTCATGAAGCTTGCGAGCAGCAGCACGAACAGCGCCACCCAGCGACGCGGATCGGCGTCGGCCTTCGATTGCGGTACGTGGAAGGGATGGCTCATGGGTTCAGTCCTCGCTCGATTTGCGGACGGCACGGCGAAGCTCCGCACACAGCCGCGAATAGCTGTCGTCCGACAAGTCACTGTTGCGACAAAAAAAGATCAGCGCGCCGATGAACATGGTCGCCGCCGGCTCGGGGTCGATATCGGGCCGGAAGCTGCCCTCGGCGCGGCCCGCCGCGAAAATGTCGGCGACCATCCGATGCCAGTGGCGCTGCAGAGGCGCGATCGCCTCCCTCACGACCGGGTCGCGCCGCGCCCGTTCGATCAGTTCGCCCATCAGGGCGATGATCTCGGGCTGCTCGGTGATCATCTCGCGAAAATCGTAGAACTCGTGCTCGAGCTGCTCGAGCGCCGGCAGGTGGGCGCGCGGCCGGGCCAGCGACTGGGCACGGAACTCGGTCTTCATGGTCTCGGCAACGAGCCCGATCAGCGCCTCCTTGGTGGGCACGTGGTAATGCAGGGTCGCGATATTGATACCGACGCGCTCGGCGATATCGCGGGTCCTCAGCCCCTCGACGCCCTTCTCGACGATCAGCTCCCGCGCCGCCCTGGCGATCGCGGCACGGCGATCCTCGCTGCTTTCACGCTTCGACGATGTGACTTCGGACATCACGCCTCCTTACGGGCCGGCGTCATACGCCTCGGAGTATTCTCAATCAAGTGATTGATTGAGCGCCAGGGGCGAGGCTGCCCTGCATGCCGCGCACGGGTGCGAAGCGGTGCTTCTTCCTATATGATGCGTCCCATGATTGACCTGTCGCCCATCCGCTCGCTTTCCCATGTCACTGACTGGGTCTTCGACCTCGACAACACGCTCTACCCGCGCGAGTGCAACCTGTTCGCGCAGATCGACCTGCTGATCTCCGAGTACATGGTCAGCGTCACGCAGCTGCCCTACGACGAGGCGCGCGCACTGCAGAAGAGCTACTATCGCGACTACGGCACGACGCTGAACGGCCTGATGCAGCGGCACTCGGTCGATCCGGACCACTTCCTCAACACCGTGCACGCCATCGACTACTCGCCGGTGCCGGCGCATCCGGACCTCATCGCGGCGATCCGCGACCTCCCGGGCCGGAAGTTCATCCTCACCAACGGCGATGTCGGCCACGCCACCTCGGTGCTGAAGCGCCTCGGCGACGCGGATGCGCTGTTCACGGACATCTTCGATATCCGCGCCATGAGCTACAAGCCCAAGCCGCTGCGCGAGGCCTATGACACGTTCTTCGCCAAGCACGGCATCGACGCGACGCGCGCCGCCATGTTCGACGACCTCGAAAAGAACCTGAAGGTCCCGCACGAGACCGGCATGGTCACGGTCCAGGTTGTCGCCGGCGCCGGCTTCGCCCACGACCAGGTCGAAGCCTGGGAACTCGAACGCACCGGCAGCTCACACGTCCACCACGTGACGGCGGACCTGGCGGCGTTCCTCAGGGCGCGGCCTTAGGCGAAAGGGCTGGCGGCAGGCCGCTTCTCGGACGCCCCCTCCACCACGCTACGCGTGGTCCCCCTCCCCCGCTACGCGGTGGAGGAGCACCGTGACCTCAGTGCTTGCCATTGTTGAGACGCTGCGGTCCGAGTGCTCCTCCACTGCGGCGCAGCCGCGGGGGAGGGGGACCGCGCATCGAAGATGCGTGGTGGAGGGGGCGTCCAAGTATAGGACTACCAACAGCCGATCCCCCGGCGCTTCATAGTGCGCGACCAGGGCGTCGAGCTGTGCGAGAACAGTCGCCCTCACCCCGCCTTCAGCTTCACCGCCGGCAGCTTGTAGTGCTGGCGCACCACCTCCCAGCCCTCCTCGGCGCTGTCGACGATGGTGAACAGGTGCGGATCGTCGGGTGCAATCGTGCCCGCCTCGGCCAGCGCGTCGAAGTCGATGATCTTGCGCCAGAACTCGATCCCGAACAGCAGGAGCGGCACGCGGTCCATGCGGCCGGTCTGGATCAGGGTCAGCGTCTCGAAGAACTCGTCGAGGGTGCCGAACCCGCCCGGGAAGATCGCCACCGCCCGCGCCCGCAGCAGGAAGTGGATCTTGCGCGTCGCGAAATAGTGGAAGTTGAAGCAGAGGTCGGGGGTGATGTAGGCGTTGGGCGTCTGCTCGTGCGGCAGCACGATGTTGAGCCCGATATTGGGGGCACCGACATCCGCCGCGCCGCGGTTGCCGGCCTCCATCACGCCCGGACCGCCGCCCGTCACCACCACGAAGTCCTTGTAGCCGGTCGCCTGGGAAGTGATCGAGGCGTACTGGGCGAACCGCCGCGCCTCGTCATAGTAGCGCGAGGCGGCCTCGAGGTTCTTCTTCTGCGTCTCGTTGCGCGCGGCCCAGGCGGGCTTGCCCGGCTCGGGGATGCGCGCCCCGCCGAACAGCACCACGGTCGAGTTGATGCCGCGCTGCCGGAGCTCGAACTCAGGCTTCAGGTACTCGAGCTGAAAGCGCACACCGCGCAGGTCTTCGGAGATGAGGAAATCGTCGTCGGCGAAGGCGAGGCGGAAGGCGGGCGAGCGGGTCTGCGCGGTCTCCGGTGCGCGCTTGGCGGCATCGATGTCTTCAACCGAGGTGCGCAGCGGCGTGTGCCGGCTTCTGGCCATTCTGGCGTACTCCAACTTAGTCTTATTGCTCGCACGGGCGGGGTTAAGGATCGTTGACAGCCGGGGCGGGCGGGATAATGTCCGCCCGCCTCATATCCCTCCCCGGAAAGCCGATCCATGACTTACGCCGATCTCGCCCAAACCATCGACGCCGCCTGGGAGGCACGCGCCGAGGTCAATTCGAGCACCACCGGCAAGGTGCGCGAGGCGGTGAACGAGGCGCTGAACCTGCTCGACACCGGCAAGGCCCGCGTCGCCGAGCGGCAGGCGCCGACCGAGTGGACGGTCAACCAGTGGCTGAAGAAGGCGGTGCTGCTGAGCTTCCGCCTCAACGACAACAAGCTCATCTCGGGCTCCGCCGCCGGCTCGTCCTGGTGGGACAAGGTGCCGACCAAGTTCGAGGGCTGGAGCGAGAATACCTTCCGCGAGGCCGGCTTCCGCGCCGTGCCGGGCGCGGTGGCGCGCCAGTCCGCCTTCATCGCCCGTAACGTCATCCTGATGCCGAGCTTCGTGAACGTCGGTGCCTATGTCGACGAGGGCACCATGGTCGATACCTGGGTTACCGTCGGCTCCTGCGCGCAGATCGGCAAGAACGTGCACCTGTCGGGCGGCGTCGGCATCGGCGGCGTGCTGGAGCCGATGCAGGCCAACCCCACCATCATCGAGGACAACTGCTTCATCGGCGCCCGCTCCGAGGTGGTGGAGGGCGTGATCGTCGGCGAAGGCTCGGTGGTCTCGATGGGCGTGTTCATCGGCGCTTCGACCAAGATTGTCGATCGCTCGACCGGCGAGGTGTTCGTCGGCAAGGTACCGCCCTATTCGGTCGTCGTCTCCGGCTCCCTCCCGGGCAAGCCGCTGCCCAACGGCCAGCCCGGACCCAACCTCTACTGCGCCGTGATCGTGAAGCGCGTCGACGAGCAGACCCGCTCGAAGACCTCGATCAACGAGCTGCTCCGGGACTGATGTGGTCGACGCCCTCGCCCTCCTCCAGGACCTGATCCGCCGCCCCTCCGTCACCCCGGCCGAAGAGGGCGTGCTGGGCGTGCTCGAAGCAGTGCTGGCGCCGCTCGGCTTTACCTGCACGCGGCTCACCTTCGAGGGCGACGGCTCCTACCC
>JAEYTN010000013.1 GCA_023433985.1 Pseudomonadota bacterium
GCCCAGGCGAAGCCCAAAACCCCGACCGGCCGGCGAGGCGAGAGCCTCATACATAACTGCGGACTACCGCTGCGAGGATGGAGCCTCGCCGGCCCCGCTTCACTGCCCCAAGGAGGGGGCAGCGCTCCTTGAAACCCGAGGCCGCAAGGCCGGCGGGGGTTTCCTCACGTCCGGAGTTTGCCCGTGCTAGCGCACCTTCAGCAGGATGATCACCAGGAACCACAGGCTCGCCAGGTGCATCAGCAGGAAGCGGAGCAGCACCTGGGCGTTCGACCAGTTGAGGTTCTTGCGGGCGTGGTCGTGGAACGGAAAGCGGACCGAGCTCAGGATCCTCAACCCGAACAGCCGGATCAGCGCCACCTTGGCGAGGCCGGTCGCGCCGTTGAACAGCATCAGCGGCGCCACGAAGAAGATCATCGCCGGGTTGCCCGATACCACGATGCAGATGCCGACGAAGAGCCCGATCGGCCGCGAGCCGGCATCGCCCATCAGCGCGGCGCTGGGCGGCGCGTTGTGCCACAGGTAGCCGACGATCACGCCGCAGAACAGCGCCGCCACCACCGCCCAGCTCGCCGCATCCTCGCGGAACGGAATCAGCAGATACCTGGCGTTCGCCGCATCGCCCACCACCACGTAGAGGATGAAGCCCAGCGCGCAGATGGTCACCGCCGACAGCGACCCCGAGACGCCATCCACCCCGTCCGAGCAGTTCACCGCGTTGATGCACAGCCACACCACCGGCGCGAAGATCAGCAGCCCCAGCCAGAACGGAATGTCGAAGGTCACCGAGGTGAACGGCAGCCACAGCGTCGTGTCCTTGCCCCACAGCAGCACCACGCACACGAACAGCGCCACCAGCAGGTCGGTCAGTCCGAGCGTCAGCTCGCTGAGCCCGCCCGTGCGATCGTCGAAATAGCCGACGCAGCAGGCAAGCCCGATCGCCCCGACGCAGAAATAGATGTGCGGATCGACCGGCGCGAACAGCGCCACCGTGCCGATGAAAATGCCGATCATCAGCACGCCGACGCCCACCGGCTTGCCGACGCTCTCGGCCGCCCCCACCGCATGCGCCCTGCCCCGGTCGCGCGGCAGCACGCCCCAGAGCCGGGGCAGCAGGAACAGCGTCGCCAGCGCCGAAACCAGCGAGCCCACCGTAGCGAGGATCACGAAGGACGACAGCAGCCGCGCAGGGCCCCAGACCGGTGTCAGCAGGTCGGCAAGATAGGTCAGCATTCCCGGGGAACCACGAAGCAGATCGACGCCGGACTGTACCCGCCCGCCCGCGAAAGTCGAACCCTCAGCGCGGCACCGGCGCGCAGCTGTCCCCCACCACCAGCGCCGGCTGGAACACGATGCTCCGCGGCGTCGCCGCCGCCTTCCCCTCGATCTGGTCGATGACCATGCGCATCGCCTCGTTGGTCATGTCCGCCACGGGATGCTCGGTACGCGTCAGCCGCGGCTTCAGCCCGCCCACGCCTGCCACCGTATCGGTAGAGGCGACGGAGATATCCTCGGGGCAGCGCAGGCCCAGGTCCGCGACCGCCCGCATCACCCCAATCGCCATCACGCCGTTGGCGACATACAGCGCCGTCGGCCGATCCGGCTGGCCCAGCATGTCGCGCGCCACCGAGTACGCCGTCTCCTCGCGGAACTCGCCCGAGCGCACGTGCCCCGGCTGCGGCTCGAGCCCCCGCGCCGCCATGGCCTGGATCATGCCGTCATAGCGCCCCTTGCTGGTCGAAAGCTGCATCGGCCCGGTGATCGAGCCGATCCGCCGGTGCCCCAGGTCGAGCAGGTAGTTCGTCGCCTGCAGCCCGGCCGAAACGTTGTCGATGGTGACCGTATCGACGATCTCGCCCTCCACCGAGCGCCCCAGCAGCACCGTCGGTATCCCCTCAAACTCCCGCGCCCGGTACTGGTTGGCAGCGCCCACGGGGACGATGATCGCCCCGTCGCAGCCGAGCATCCGGATTCGCGAGATGATCCGCCGCTCCGCATCCGGCTTCTCGTCGCTGTTGAACAGCACCAGCGCATATCCCCAGGCAGCGGCCGCCGCCTCGGCGGAACGCACGATGCGCGCGTAGAACGGGTTGGCGAGGTCGGCCACAGCAAGCGCGATCAGCTGGCTCCGCCCGCGCCTGAGGTTCCGCGCCACCTGCGACGGCGCATAGCTCAGCTCGCGGACGGCACTAAGCACCCTGCTCCGCAGCTCCGGGCTGACATAGGCCGAGTCGTTGACCACGGCCGACACCGTCGCAGTCGAGACGCCGGCGGCCTTCGCGACATCCTTGATGGTCGCCATGTGTCCTCTAGCTAATCGTTTCGCCAAATCTGGATGACAAATCTGACCGTGTCTAGGCCGATTTCTCTTGCACCGCCGACGAAGATGCGGAACGTTAGCGAAACGGTTAGGTCGCTGCTCAGGAGGCGCGGCCTGCCTTGGAGGGAGAAAGATCATGAAGCTAGTTTCGCTCGGCCTGCTCGCCGCGGCCCTTGCGCTCACGACCTCGGTGGCAACCGCGCAGGACAAGCCGCTGCTCGGCATCGTCTCGATCAGCGCCACCGAAGCCAACAATGTCCGCTACATCCAGGGTGCCACCAAGGCCGCCGACGAGCTCGGCTGGCAGGTCAACGTGGTGGATGCCTCCGGCAATGCCGACCAGGCCAATGCCGCGATCCAGAACTTCGCGCAGCTGGGCGCCCACGCCATCGTCGACATGGTGTTCCCGTTCTCCTCGATCGGCGCGGGCCTCGACACCGCCGGCTCGGCCGGCATCCCCGTGGTCACCTGGGGCGGTGGGCTGGGCAGCACGGTCGCGGCAACCAACGGCTCTGGCGGCCCTATGGCCACCCCGGTCGTCGAGTTGATGGTCGAAAACATGGAGGGCAAGGGCTCGGTCCTCGCGCTCACCTACCGCACCGGCGAGGTATGCCGGAACCGCGAGACCGTCATGGACGAAATCCTCGCCAAGTATCCAGACATCACCGTCACCAAGAACGAGGTCCGCATCCCGGGCTTCTTCGAGGATGGCGCGCAATATGCCAACGCCTGGCTCGCCTCGCATCCGGCGGGCGACGAGAACCTCGCCATCTGGGGCTGCTGGGACGATCCGGCGATCGGCGCCATCGGCTCGCTCCGGGCCCAGGGCCGCGACGACGTCAAGGTCTACGGCATCAACGGCAACGCCCAGGCGCTCGAGAACATCAAGAACGGCTTCATGACGGCTACCGCCTGGCAGGACTCTTTCACCGAAGGCTACAACATGGTGAAGATGCTCGAGGAGATCAAAGCGGCCGGCGCGTCGTGGACGCCCAAGGCAGCCGAAGTGCCCGCCGTTCTGGTCACCGCCGAAACCGTGGAAGCGTTCCTCGCCGAGCATCCTGAAGCGCTCCAGTAGGGGGCCGTGGACTATTG
>JAEYTN010000049.1 GCA_023433985.1 Pseudomonadota bacterium
GCCGTGTTCGGGGCCGGGACCGCCCTTGCTGCCGGCAAGATCGCGGTGATCACACCCTATCTCGCCCAACCGGGCACCCAGTTTTACGTCGAGGCATTCCAGGCGGCCGCCAAGGACAAAGCTTGGGACGTCAACGTCATCGACACCAAGGGTGATGTGGCCGCCGTCATTTCCCGCCTTGAGGATGCGGCGACGCAGAAGGTCGATGCGGTGGTCGTCAATGTTGATCCGGCGCAGGTCGAGGCAGGTCTTGCTGCCGTCAAGGATGCTGGCATTCCAATCGTCGGCATGGATGCCGGCGCAGCCCCTATCTCGTCACCAACGTGACCTCCAACGGCTATGCCATGGCGGCCGACACCGCCGCCTATGTCGCCAACCGGATCGGTGGCAAGGGCAACGTCGTCATGTTCGTGTTCGATGCCTTCCCGCCGGTACAGGTGCGCGGCGTGATCGCCAACGCTGTGTTCGGCAACAATCCCGACATCAAGATCCTCGATCGCGTGACGCCCGACGTCTCGGACGGCGGCATTGCCGACAGCCGTGCCAAGATGGAGGCGATCCTTGCCGCCCACCCCGACAAGGGGTCGATCTCGGCCGTCTGGGCGGCCTGGGACCAGCCGGCGCTCGGCGCGCTGCAGGCGATCGAGGCGGCGGGCCGCGGCGGCGAGGGTATCGTCATCACCGGCATCGACGCCAACCCGCAGGCGCGCGAGGAGATCGCCAAGGGCGGCAACTTCGAGGCTTCGGTGGCGCAGGACTTCTCGGGGATCGGCGCCGCCGCGGCCGACGCAGTTTCGCGCCTTCTCGCCGGTGAGGAACTGAAGCAGCACGTGATCTACGTCCCGACCAAGCTGGTGACGGCTGCGAACGCGGCCGAGTAGACTGGAATCGAGCTTTCACGGCGGGCGCCGCGCGCCCGCCGGCATCCCATGACCCCTCTCATCTCCCTCAAATCCGTCACCAAGGCCTATGCAGGCGTGCCCGCGCTGCGCGGCGTCGACCTCGAGATTGCCGCGGGTGAAATCCACGCGCTGATGGGGGAGAACGGGGCGGGAAAGTCCACGCTGATCAAGATCCTGGCCGGAGTGGTGGCGCCCGATACCGCCGAGATCGCGGTCGGCGGACGGCCGGTGACGATCGACAATCCCGCCACGGCGTATCGGCTGGGACTTCGCTTCATCCACCAGGAGCTGAACGTCGTGCCGGCGCTTTCGGTGGCGGAGAACTTCTTCCTGGGGCGAGCCTATCCGACGCGGGCCGGGGTGCTGGTGGACTGGAAGGTGCTGCACGAGACGGCGCGGCAAGCGCTCGAGACGCTGGGCATCACGCATATCGATCCGCGGCGGAAGATGGCGCAGCTCTCCGTCGGCGACCGGATGCTGGTGCGCATATCAAGCGCATTCCTCTCCGACCCCGGCTCTCCGGCGCGGCTCTACGTCATGGACGAACCGACCGCGGCGCTGACGCGAACCGAGTCCGAGGCGCTGTTCAAGGTGCTCAGGGAAATCCGGGCGTCGGGCAACTCGGTGCTCTACGTATCGCACCGGCTCGACGAAGTGATGGCGCTCTGCGACCGGGCGACGGTGCTGCGCGACGGCAAATCCATCGACAGCGGGCGGATGGCGGAGATCACGCATGACGATCTCGTCGCGATGATGATTGGCCGCAAGGTCGAGGAGGCCTATCCGCCGGCCGTGGCGACGCCCTCGGGCGAGGTGGCCTATGCCGGCCACGGGCTGATTGTGCACAAGGGCGAGATCGTCGGTATCGCGGGACTGGCGGGCGCGGGGCAGCGGGAGCTGCTGCTCAGGATACTCGGCAATCCCGGCAAAGCATGGCGCAACGGCATCGGCTACGTGCCGCGCGAGCGGCGGAGCGAGGGGTTGGTCGTGAGCCGGCCGATCTTCGAGAACGTCACTCTGGCGCACCTCCGGCAGCAGAGTCTCGGCGGGGTGTGGCTGACGCCGCGCAGCGAGCGGCAGTTCGCCGTCGCGCGGGGCGCGGAGGTGCGGCTCAAGTCGTCGGGGCCGAACCAGCGCGCGCTCGAGCTTTCCGGTGGCGACCAGCAGAAGGTGGTGTTCGCCAAGGCGCTGGGCGGCCATCCGAAGCTTCTCCTGCTCGATGAGCCGACGCGCGGCGTGGACGTGGGCGCGAAGTTCGATATCTACAGCATCATCCGCAACATGACCGGCAAAGGCATGGCCGTGATTCTCGTCTCCTCCGACCTGCCCGAACTGATCGGCATGTGCGACCGCATCGCGGTGATGCGCGACGGCGTGATCGCCGAAACGGTGACCGCAACCGGGTTGAGCGAGGAGGACCTGCTCAACCGCTGCTACGGGCGCAGCGGGGCAGCAGCGTGATGGGTGTGCTCGCTTCGCTGCTGCGCCTCTTCCAGCGCTTCGGCACTCTGATCGGGTTCGTCGCCATCCTGCTGGTGTTCTCGCTGGCGCTGCCCGAGACGTTCCTCACGGCGCGCAACTGGCTGAACGTCACGCAACAGCTCTCCATGCTGATGGTGGTGGCGGCCGGCATGACCATCGTCATGGTGATGGGCGATTTCGACCTGTCGGTGGGCTCGATGGCGAGCCTTGCGGGCATCGTCGCTGCGGTGCTGTTCACCTTCGGCTTCGATGTGTGGCAGGCGGTTGGCATCGCGCTGCTGGTCGGGCTGGTGGGCGGTGCCATCAACGGGGCGCTGGTGAGCTTCGTCGGCATCCTGCCATTTGTCGCCACACTGGCAACGCTGACGATCTTCTCGGGCGCGGCGTTCGTCATCTCGGGCGGAAAGACGATCTCCGGACGCGCGATCCCCGAGAGCTTCGGCACCTTCGCACGCGAGAGCCTGTTCGGAATACCGAACCTGACGGTCGTCGCCGGGGCGGTGACGCTCCTGGTGTGGGTGCTGCTCGAGCAGACGACCTTCGGGCGGCGCCTCTATGCCATCGGTGGCAACATCGAGGCCGCGCACCTCTCGGGTGTGCCGGTACGGCGGCTCAAGCTCGCCGCCTTCGCACTCACGGGCCTCAGCGCCGCGGGGGCGGGACTGATGTATGCGAGTCGCGTGGCTTCGGCTAACCCGACCCAGGGCTCGGGGCTGATGCTCAACGCCATCGCAGCGGTGTTCCTCGGTATGACGATGAGCGAGCAGGGAGAGCCGCGTATCCTAGCGACGCTGATCGGGGTGCTGATCCTCGGCGTGCTCGACAACGGGCTGACGCAGCTCAGCGTCGACAGCTATGTCCGGCAGATCCTGGTGGGCGGCATCATCGTGCTGGCAGTGGCGCTGAGTTCGGTGACGCGGGGCGCACGGCGGTAGGATGATCCGGCTTTCGGCTAATCTTGGTTTCATGTGGCCCGATCGGCCGCTGCTCGAGCGGATCGCGGCGGCGGGCCGGACGGGCTTCAAGGCAATCGAACTGCATTGGCCATATGACGTGCCAGCGGAGGATACTGCGGCGGCGTGCCGGGCGGCGGGAGTGCGGCTGCTCGGGCTCAACACCGCCACAGGCAACATGCCGGGAGATTTCGGCCTCGCTGCGCTTCCCGGGCGGGAGGCCGACTTCGCCGCGGCCTTTGCGCAATCGCTTGCCTACGCGCGCCTGGCCGGTGCCTCCTCGATCCATGCAATGGCGGGAGTGGCGCCCGATACCCCGGACACTGAGCGTACGTTGGTCGACAACCTGAAGGCGGCGAGTGCGCTGGCAGCCGAAGCCGGCGTGACGGTCCTGATCGAAGCGATCAACACGCGCGACAAGCCGGGCTATTTCTACCATAGAGCCGAGCGCGCAGCCGAGATTGTCGGTGCTGTGGGAGCGGACAACGTGAGGCTGATGTTCGACGCCTACCACGTCGGCGTGGGGCAGGGCGACGTGATCCGGCGGCTCGAAAAGCTGAAGCCGCTGATCGGGCATATCCAGATCGCCGCCGTGCCGTCGCGGGCCGAGCCGGACGAGGGCGACCTCAACTACCCCGCGATCTTCGATGCCATCGAGGCGGTGGGCTATGGCGGTTGGGTCGGCTGCGAATACCGGCCGCGCGGCGACACCGATGCGGGGCTCTCCTGGCGCGACACGTTCGGGCGCGCGCGCTTCGACTAGGGCGGGCCGCCGGCCCCGCGCTGGTGCTATTGCCAAATGTTGATGGTGGCGAGCGTGCGCATGAGGTGGTCGGAGACCAGATCGCCGGCGCGCTTGGCGTTGCGGTCGGCGATGGCATCGACGATGGCCTTGAGGTCCTTGTGGGTCTGGTGCTTGACCGGGTCAGGAGCGGGCTTGTCGGTGTCGTGGCCGTCGAACAGCACGGCACGGCGGTCATCAAGGATGGAGGCCATGATCTGCACCAGGAACTTGTTCTTGGTGGCAGCGAAGATGGCGCGGTGGAGGGCGTAAATGCTTTCCTTGAAATCCTCCCAGGTGGGCGCGGCGAGAATCTCGTCGAGCAGGCGGCGCATTTCGGCCACCTCGGCTTCCTGCACACGGTTGACCACGAGCGCCATCATGGCCGGTTCGAACAGCAGCCGGCCCTCGACGATTTCGCCGAAAGAGGGGACGCTGTCGTGCGGCGTGGCGCTGGTCTGGTCCATGCGCTCGAAGACGTTGTCGGCATCGTCGGTGAGGAAGGTGCCGGAGCCGACGCGGCGATGCACCAGGCCCTGCCGCTCCATCATGGCGAGCGCCGAGCGCACGGCGGTGCGGCTCGTATTGAGCTGCTGCGCCAACTCCCGCTCATTGGGCAGCTTGGCGCCCGGCACCATCAGGCCGTCGCGGATGGATCGAAGCAGCGAGCGGTAGACCAGTGAGGGCGTGGCCCGCTCGTTGGTCGAGATGGAAGCGAGTTGCGC